>JACPFA010000037.1 GCA_016183235.1 Deltaproteobacteria bacterium | reverse complement strand
ACGCGAATATGAGGTTGAAAAGTTCTCGAGGCTCCTTCAGTCCAAATCTCAATCCCTCTGGACGATCGCTTTAGCCTTGACCAAGAGGTCATCCATATGAGGGTCGGCGATGGAGCGCCGGGTCGAAAAAGCTAACTCAACGGCAAAGTCGCTTAACTCTCTTTTTAGGCGCGAATAAAATTACTCGCAAGGTTGGCGAAGGTGCGTTGATGGGTGAATTGGCGGGTGAAGCTTAAGACGTTAGGGACGTAGCCTTGGGTTTCTTTGAAGGGGGGGATGCCGCCGTGTTTCATCACGGCACCTGGGCCTGCGTTGTAGGCGGCTACGGCAAAGTCGAGCCGGCCAAATTTGTTGAGCATTTGTCGGATGTACTTGGCACCACCGAAGATGTTTTGCAAAGGGTCGTAGGGATTGGTGACACCCAAACCACGGGCAGTTTGAGGCATGAGTTGCATGAGACCCATGGCCCCACAATGCGAACGGGCAAAGGGTTTGCCGCCTGACTCTTGCACAATGAAGCCGGCAATGAGTTCCGGTGGTAGGTTGAATTGGCGAGAAGCCAGCCGGATATGATTCATGTAGGGTTTGACTTTGTCGAAGATGGTTTTCCCGGCGGGTTTGGGGCTGTAATGACTTCCCACCCCTAGCGGGAAGTTATAGCGGACAAAGCCGTTCATGAACGGACTATAGCGAGAGTTTTGGGTCCAAAACGTGGGACGAAAGGTTTGAGCAAAATAAACCGGTGGAGTTTTACCGCGCAAACCCGCACGTTGCGTGGATTGCACGGGAGAATTCATTAAATTTATAAAAGCCGTGGTGGCTCGATGGGTATTTTTGACGGATTGGGGGATGCGATCGGTGGGGGGGGTTGTCGTGTTTTTTGCTGTAATTACCATAAATTAGTACGTCCCTTGAGGTGGCTTATTGCGGTTTAAGCCGTCCTAAGATTTATTATCGGGAAGAGTCAATCGTGAAATTGCGAATTCTCCTTAAAATTTAAAGCCTTTGATCATAAAACGTCTTTCAATAATAACGCAACGCATCATGTTTTAGGCCATATTACTTGCCTCAAACAACACGCTTAAGTTATTATACGGCGGTGAATTTCCTGCAAAATTATTACCTTAATTCCACGGCGGGGGTTGATTTACTCATTGCAACTCATGAGGCCAAGCGGGCGATTCGAGATTCTGGGGCCAAAAATGGGCTCTTGACCGTGCTCGTGACGAATGGGAGTGCTGGAGTGGCCTTGTTGGAAAATGATGCAAAGTTAATGGAACAGTTTAAGGATCTGTTGGTGCGTTTGGTGCCCGAGCCTGAGAAAAAACCTGCTCGGCCCTCCCGACGGTCGGGGAGTGGCCACGATTTTGCTCACTTGCGGGCAGCTCTGGTGGGTTCGAATGTAAGTCTGCCAATTAAAGATTCCAAGCTCGTCATTGGGGCGTGGCTTGATGTGGTGGTGTTAGACTTTGACGACAAGATAGGTCGTCGGGAAATTACGATTCAAATTACGGGTGAATAAACCATGATTGATTACAAACTAGAAAAAAGTTTAAAAAAAGTTTTAGGTGGTTTTAGCCGGCAAGATTTTTCAAGCCTTACTCAATTTTTGCATTCTTCGTATATGGGGTGGTTTCTCTTTATTCTCATGGTTGCAGCCTTGTCGCTGACCCTCTCCTTTCATGTGAGTTATTTACCCTCCGACGTTAAATTAGGGCAAAAGGCACCCAAAGATATTAAGGCCGATCAAGCCTATTCCATTGTCGATGAACAAACCACGACAACCTATCGGCAAGAGGCTCTTGATAGCGTGTTAGCTACCTTTGATTATTATCCCAGTGTGGCAACGGAGCTAGAAATCAAGGTTGATCAAGCTTTTGTGGAACTACGCGATAAATTAAAAACGAGCCCTAACATCCCTGTTGCTGAATTAACCGAAAGTTTAACTCAAAGATTAGGGGTAAAACTTTCTGAAGAAGACGGAAAATTTTTATACAATCAAAGTTATAGCGAATTGTTGGAAGTGGCTGTGCTTAAAGTGTTGCGCCAAATGATGCTGGGCCTTATATCCTCTGATCAAGACATGATGGCTATGACGGAGGGTAAGGGGATTATCTTGAGAACGCTTGAAGTTGATAAAGAAGAAGGTGTCGAGCGGGTTAACGAAGAAAGAGTGGTCAAAGACCTTTCGATTTTAAAATCTTATGACGAAGTCATTAGCGGTCTAGAAAGTTTTGACACCGACCAATTTTCGTTAGGGCCACTGTTGCAAGCCCATGAGAAAAAAATTCTACATATTACAAGCCTTTTAATCAAGCCCAATGCCTTTTACAATGCTAAAGAAACCGAATACCAAAAAGCCCAAGCGGTTAAAAATGTGCCTGCGGTGACCATCAAGGTAGGGGCAGGGGAATATATCATTCGCAGTGGCGAATCTTTCACCCAACGGCACATCACGATTCTTGATGGGATCCAAAAACAGAAAAAACAAACCAGCTATCTTTTAAAATTTGTGGGTACAGTTTTATTTGTGGCCTTGCTTATTCTGATTATTTACACCTTTGCTTATCGTTTTATTCGTAAGTTTAAGCCCAGCCGGCAGGACCTGATTTTTTTGGGTTCTAATCTTTTTATTTTACTTATCACCGTGCGATTTTTTGCCTCGATGAGTGGGGCCATCAAAGAATTATTTCCAACCGACGTGCCCAGCCACATTTTATATTATGCCATTCCGATGGCAGGTTCGGTCATGCTGGTGCGCATACTCATCAATTCTGAGGTAGCCTTGGTATTTTCTGTTGCAGCTACTTCGCTCGCCGGTTTGTTTTTAGGCGGTGACCTAGGGTTACCTATTTACTTGCTCATGAGCAGCATTACGGCAGCCAGCAGCATTGCCTATGCTGACAAGCGAAGCTCAATTTTAAAGGCGGGCCTGGTTACCGGCGCTTTTAATTGTATTGTTATTTTTTCAATTAAGCTCATTCAATTTGCTTCGCCCACCGAGGCCTTGGGGGCCATGGATCTTTTTTACACCGTTGCCTTTGGTTTTATTGGTGGAATTATCAGTTCTTTCTATGTGATGGTGTTGAGCCCAGTGGCTGAAACCATTTTTGATTACACTTCTGACATCACGTTGCTAGAGTTGGGCAACAATAACCACCCCTTATTGCGAGAAATGATTCTCAAAGCCCCGGGGACTTATCATCACAGCCAACTCGTTTCGATCTTAGCGGAGGCTGCTGCGCGCGGGATTGGGGCTAACCCTTTGCTGTGCCGGGTGGGGGCTTATTTTCATGACATTGGTAAAATGAAAAAGGCGCCTTATTTTATTGAAAATCAACAAGGGGGTGAAAATCGTCATGACAAGCTTTCACCTTCCATGAGTGCGTTGGTGATTAGCTCGCATGTAAAAGAGGGTTTAGAATTGGCCAAACAATACAAATTGCCCCAACGCATTGCAGCCTTTATCCCTGAGCATCAAGGCACCAAGATCATGACTTATTTTTACAACAAGGCCAAAGAACAAGAAGACCCTAATTTGCATACGGTGAATGAAAAAGATTATCGTTACCCCGGCCCACGCCCGCAAACTCGAGAGTCTGGGATTATTTTGTTGGCCGATGGTGTGGAGGCAGCGGTGCGATCTTTGCCCGAAAAAACACCGGCCAAGGTGCAGGCCATGGTGCAAAAGATCGTTAATAAAAATTTTAGTGAAGAGCAGCTCGATGAATGTGAATTGACTTTAAAAGACTTACATCTCATTGGCGAAAGTTTTGTGAATGTGTTACTGGGGATTTATCATCAGCGGATTGAATATCCCGATATTCCAGAAGAAAAAAACGAGAAACCCAAGATTTCTTTGGTTAAAAATTTAAATGATAAAGAAGGGCCCCTTGCCGCCTCAAGTCATCCTAAGAGTTAAGAATCCTATTCCTTCCCTAAAATATTTAGAGCATTGCGCTGGTCTTTTGTTGCGACGGTTAAAGTTAGAAAAGGCGCACGTGAATATTGTCATCGTGGGTAAGAAAACAATTGCTAAACTCAACCATCGGTATCGAAAGAAAAATAAAGCCACCGACGTGCTTTCTTTCCCCATCGATACAAAAGCAACCAAGCAATTACCCTGGATGTTAGGAGAAATCTATATCTGCCGGGAGGTGGCCAAGCGGCAGGCGTTAGCCTTGGGGGTTCGCTTGGTTGACCAACTGGTGAGGTTGGTTGCCCATGGCATGGTGCATTTAAGCGGGCTTGATCATGAGCGATCGCTGCGTGAATTTAAATTGTTCCGCCAGAAAGAAAGCAAAATCCTAACTAAAATTTTACCAGCCTCGTTTCCTTTATGAAAATAACCTTAACCCTTTTAAGTGGTATTATCGCAGGCCTTAGTTTTCCTACCATGATTCAAGGTGTGGCCTTGCCGAACATGGCACCTTTAGCCTTTGTCGCTTGGGTGCCACTGTTTTGGGCTTTGCGAGGGGAGACGCCGAAAGGGTGCCTATTTTATGGCACGGCAAGTCAGACCGTCTTTTTTGCTACGTCGTTATTTTGGATTAATATTGCCCTTTATTCTTATGGCAATATGCCCTTATTTTTAAGTTTAATTTTGTCGTTGGGGCTTTGGGTAATTTTAGGATTTTATTTGGGCAGTATTTTTTGGCTCAGTCAAAAATTGGCCGAACATATTCATGTGTCGGTTAGTTTGGTTCGGCCTTTGGTGTGGGTGGGGGTTGAATTTTTGCGCAATTATTTTCCCTTTGGGGGATTCCCGTGGAATCAATTGGGTTATACTCAAGCTAACTTGCTTCATCTTGTGCAAATAGCCGATGTAGTAGGGGTGTATGGGATTACTTTTTTAATCGTGCTGGTTAATGAAGCTATTTTTCAACTTTGTTTGATAGTTCAAGGCAAAAAAACAGCGGCTGCCAAGTGGATCATGGTAAGTGCGCTAGCAGCCTTGGCCTTCACGCTGGGTTATGGGCATTTTCGTTTAAAACAACTTTCTCGTGAAAAAGCGCTTAGCACTTTGCAAGTGGGAACCGTACAGCCCAATATTCCCCAAGATGAAAAATGGGTCGAAGAAAAAGCCGATGAAGTTTTAGAAATTCTTAAAAATCTAACTGGCGTTTTAGAAAAGAAAGATGTGCAACTCATTCTTTGGCCTGAAGCAGCTTCACCTTATATTCTTGCCTACGACATGGAGGTGTTGCCCTTTGAATTGCCGATTGTGCGAGCAGAATTACTTTTGTCAGCGGTAACGCTTTCGATCCACGATTATGCGGTGGGCAAATTTGATCGCAATTTCAATTCGGTTTTGTTGGTCAATCGCCAAGGTAGAACTTTAGATTATTATCATAAAAATCATTTGGTGCCTTTTGGGGAATACATTCCTTTAAAATCAATTTTCTTTTTTGCGGATAAACTAGCGGGTGAAGGGGAGGACCTGTCGCCGGGTGATGCCCTCAAATCCATTAATTACCAAGGTTGGTTGTTGGCTACTTTGATTTGTTTTGAAGATCTTTTTCCAGAATTATCGCGTAAGTTGGTGGCGAATGGGGCCCATGTGCTGATTAATACGACCAACGATGCTTGGTATCAATATTCTTCAGCAGCCTTTCAGCATTTGGCTTTTTCGCAAATGCGCGCGGTTGAAACCAGGCGGGACGTGCTGCGCTCTACCAATACCGGGGTTAGTGCCCATATTGATTTCACCGGAAAGATTTTGTGGCAGAGCAAGTTGTATGAAACCAATGTTTACACCACAGCATTACCCATGCGAACGGGAAAAACGCTTTATGTGCAGTGGGGTGATGTGTTACCGTGGGGCTGCATTGTGATTCTAATTGTTGTCATTGCGAGCGGTGTCATCCCCGCGAAGGCGGGGACCCATGATAACGAGCGTGGCAATCCGATGCAAAGCATCGTCCTGAGCGATAGCGAAGGATCTCCTGCAAACGAGGAGATCCCTCGCTAAGCCTCGGGACGACCTTCGGTCGGATTGCTTCACCCTGCCGGGTTCGCAATGACAGAGAGAAAGGTTTTTATGTCCAAAGAATATTCTCAACGTTTAAGTGACGCTGCAGCTGAACTCGCCGTGATTCGGAGGGGTCTTTGACGTCGACAAAAAAATCACGCGTATTCAAGAACTCGATCGTTTAAGCGCCTCACCCGATTTTTGGAACGATTCTCAAAAAGCCAAACTTTTAACCCAAGAGCTAGACACTTGTAAGCAAACCGTGCAAACGGTTGAAGCGATTCAAGCCAGTTTAGAAGAGGGGAAGGTTTATCTAGAACTCATTCCAGAAGACCCCAATCTTGCCCTCGAGCTTGAGCAAAAGCTTGATCAAATCGAAAAAAAACTTGGCACTGCAAAATTGCAAGTCATGCTTAATAAACCCGAAGACCATCTAGGGGCGGTGGTTTCTATTCATGCGGGCGCCGGGGGAACGGAATCTTGTGATTGGGTGTCGATTTTGCTGCGCATGTATTTGCGTTGGTGTGCTGACCACGGTTACAAAACCGAAGTGACCGATTATACCGATGGCGATGGGGCAGGCTATCGCAGTGTGACTTTTACGGTAGAAGGTAAATATGCCTACGGGTATTTAAAGGCCGAAGTGGGCATTCATCGCCTGGTGCGTATTTCTCCTTTTGATGCTAACAAACGTCGCCATACTTCCTTTGCGGCCTTTGACGTGGATCCCTTGGTCGACGATACCATTGAAGTTGTCATCAATTCGGTTGATATTCGCATTGATACTTATCGCGCCGGTGGCAAGGGTGGTCAAAACGTGCAAAAAAATGATACCGCGGTGCGCATGACCCATATTCCCTCTGGCATTGTGGTGCAGTGCCAAAATGAGCGCAGCCAAGCCCAAAATAAACAGTCGGCCTACAAAATTTTGCGTTCTAGACTTTACGCCTTAGAAATAGAAAAACGCAATCTTGCTCGCGATGCCAAAGAGGCAACTAAATCGGATAATGCCTGGGGTTCACAAATCCGTTCTTATGTTTTGCAACCTTATCGTATGATTAAAGACCACCGCACCGATACCGAAATGGGCGATACCCAGCGGGTGCTCGATGGCGACCTAGACCCCTTTATTCAAGCCTATTTGCTTGGGCAAAAGGCTTGATTAAACAAGTTCATTCAAAAGACGCATGGCCGAGACAAGTTTTATTCCGTAAGGTTCCTGACGAGTGGTTTGAGCTATTTTACTGAATTGACTTATTAATTATAAGATATATAATAAGTAAAATATATGAACTAAAAATACCTCATAGGAGTCAAAGATGCATAATTCAATAAATAAGCGATTTTATAAGGAGAAAGTTACCCTCACCTTAGATTCTGCAGTGCTGAATAAGATTGATCGCTGGTCTAAAAAACTTGATACTAGGTCGCGTAGTGCTGCCATTGAACAATTATTGATAGAATCTTTGGCTGATAGAGAAAAACGTCTATTAGAAGAAGAAACTAAAAATTATTATTTAACCTGTTCTGAAGAGGAAAAAAGCGAGGCAAAAAATTGGGCAAAACTTTCTAGCCAGCAAGTCTCGAAACGGTTTTCATAAAAATAGTCTTATGCAAAATTTTCCTCAGCGCGGTGAAATTTATTTAGTTCGTATTCCCAATAAACCTAAAGATAGTAAAGAACGGCCAGCTCTGATTGTGTCGATGGACGTACGCAATCAATACGCTGATGATGTGATTGCCATTCCCTTAACCACCAACCTTCGTGCTGCCCCCACTCATATCAGAATAAAAAAGGGTTTAGGGGGGCTTAAACAGGATTCCATGGCCAAATGTGAGCAAATCACAACTTTGGATAAATCATTGCTCATCCGTGGTCCTTTTGCTGGGAAAATTTCAGAAAGCCTATTAAGTGATATATTGAAAGCTATTCTTAATGCTTTGGGGGCCTATTAACTCCCAACTTTGACACCAGATTTTCAAGATCACCCGTGCAACGCCAGTAAACTCTTTTCAGCCATTGGGCTTAAACCACCCACTAAAGTATCGAAAAATCGGAAGCCGCATACAAATTGCTCTATGATGAAATGGTGGATAAAATTAAAAGCACAGAGGGTAAAGACAGGGCTACTGTCAGAGAAGGATATTCTAAACCTCTCCAACGGGCACGCAGAGCAATCTGTGCCGCTTATGAAAAAGCATTATCTACAAATCGTTACCGGCAAAATACGGCCGCTATCTTGCGTGATTTTACCGATAACAGGGTTAAATTCATCTATGCCATTCAGTCGGATGGGACTTTACGCATGATTCAGGAATCTCTTGAACCAGGTGCCGAGCGGCCAACTCACAGCGAACTGGCTGGGGGGGGGAAACGTTTATGGTGCGGGAGAAATATACATCGAGGATGGGCAAGTAACCGTGGTCAACAATGGTTCTGGTCATTACAGGCCAAGTGCGAATGACTCCCTGCAATACGTCAAAAACGTTCTTATTGCTGATGGATTTGAAGTAGCGGCAGATGCCGAATTACAACACGTAAGACTTCCGTTTGTTCCCTTTGATGATTTCGATGTTCAGATAGCTCCTCAAACGATTGTTACGGTGGATGTCAAGGGGCCTCTAAAATGATTAAAGACCACCGCACCGATACGGAGATGGGTGATACCCAACGGGTGCTCGATGGCGACCTAGACCCCTTTATTCATGCTTATTTGCTTGGGGCAAAGTAGCGAAGACTAATGGGGATTATTTTAGCAATATGAGTAAAATGTTTGTTTTGGGTAATGAGTGTCCTACGATTTTCAAGGGTACAAAGTGCAATGTAAAGATCGATCAGCGGGGGATGATGGCCTTTTTTAGCTATTTTAAAACCCAGTTCTGCCACCTTTGCCCAGTCGGTTTTTAGCCAACGAAAATTTTGAAATGCAGCGAAAAGAATTTGAAAGTCTTGCTTTGTTCGAACGCCACGTAAGACCTCTGCTACAATGACATCGACCAAACATACCTGATTCTTTTCAATAAAGGGCTTTATTTGTCCAGTTACGTTGGGAGATTGCCGCTCTAGTTCAATCCAGATCGAAGAATCCAGAATATATTTATCTTTCATGTTGTCTGAGTTTTAAGGGATTAAAGCCTTTTTGGAAGGAAACCTGTTGTAGGGTATCAATAATTTGGCGCTGACGAGCTTCTTTTAAAAAATAGACCAACGCCTTTTGCACTGCTTTTTGACCAGTGGTTTCTTGAGTGTATTTCTTTAACTCTTCAATGGATTCTGTGGGAATTTTAATATTGGCGACACCCATAAATCATATTTCCCTTTCTTCGAAAGATTAAGTAATTAGGTGTAATTTGTCAATATAGATTTACACCAACCAATCGGGATTGCTTGCCTTAGAGAATTGCATTATAATCTCCGTTGAGGGTTAAGGGGGCATTTGTGAGGGGTTTCAGGCTATTCTTATTTTGTTTAACCGGTCTCTTGATAGGGGTTGGGCTTGGGTCTTTAGATGCCCAAAATTCCACGCCTATAAAAGATTTTGTTTTTCAATCTAAATTGTCGGTTGAAGATGGTGCAGCATACGATACCTTTGGTTTTGAGATTGCAATAAATCAAAACCAGCTATGGGTGGGCGCGCCAAGATTAGGGCAGGGTGAAGCGGGGCTTGGTAGCGTGTATGTTTTTTCTTATCAAGACGGGGCTTGGGTTAAAACTCAGAAGTTAGTGGCTATGGATGGAGAGGCCAGTGATTATTTTGGGGATTCAATTTTTATTCATGAAAACATAGCGCTCGTGGGTGCGCCTAAGGCCAAAATAGGCGGGGCAGCGGATCAAGGTGCGGTTTATGTTTTTACTTATCAGCAAGGTGCCTGGTCACAGACTCAAAAATTAATTGCGTTGGATGGTGCAGCGGGGGACCGACTGGGGAATTTTGTTTTTACTGATGGTCATACGATCATGATTGGATCCCCTTTAGCGGATGTGGGGGGCAATACCGATCAGGGTGCTGTTTATGTTTTTGCTTACCAACAAGGTGCCTGGTCACAAACCCAAAAACTAACTGTTTTGGATGGTGCGGCTGGGGATCAATTGGGTAGTTCGGTTAAAATTCATTCTAAAACGGCGCTGATCAGTGCCTTTACGGCCGATGTTGAAGGGCGAGTGGATCGGGGCGCAACTTATGTGTTCAATGAAAATAATGGGATGTGGGTGCAATCTCAAAAACTGGTAGCGGTGGACGGGTTGGACGGAGATCGCTTTGGTCGGGTTATGCAATGGGATGGTACTACTGCTTTGCTGAGTGCTTATTTTGCTGACGTGGGGGGCAATAAAAAACAAGGAGCGGTTTATTTATTCACGTATCAAAATGGAAATTGGGTTCAAACCCAAAGGCTTGTTGCCGTCGATGGAGCAGCTGGTGATTTGTTTGGAGTGCGGGCGATGATGAAAGATAATCTTATTTTGGTGAGTGCTCCGTTTGCCGATATGAATAGCAATGTTAATCAAGGTGCGGTGTATGTTTATTCTAATCAAACAGGCATCTGGGCTCAAATGCAGAAAATAACCGCATCCGATGGGAATTATAATGATCGCTTTGGAGGTGGGCTTGCTTTGGAAGGATTCAACTTGTTGGTAGGTGCGTATTTTGCCGATATTAATGGCCATCAAGACCAAGGGGCGGTTTATAGTATGGTAATGCCTGTGACGCAAACCCCTGTATTGGATCCTATCGGTGGTGGGGAGGATAAACCTCCGGCTGGATCGGGGGAAACGGGTGGGACTGGTGGGATAAAAGGTAAAAGCGCTGATTCTAAAGAACAGGTTGATGAACCTCCGACTAGTTTTCAGGGGTCCGTCGGTTGTGCGTTGCGAGTCAAATAATTTGCAAATCATTGCACCTAAAAAGAGGGCGAGGTGACTTTGCAGTTGAGTTAGCTTTGTCGACCCGCGCTCCATCGCCGACCCTAATGGGGCTGGCCGGCATGGAATCCTTCCGGTATAACCGGCTTTCCATACCGGCCAGCCCGCATTGGGGGCCCCGGCGCTTCCGCGATGGGTCGACAAAGCTAACTCAACTGCAAAGTCACCTCGCCCTCTTTTTATATAACTGTCATTCTGAACCATGTCATCCTCGCGAAGGCGGGGACCCATGATGGCGAAAGAATCTTCCATATTAAATTTGGAGCAAGTTTTTTAGACACCCCGAGTAAACACTTGAAGTTGAAAGGTGGGTTGGGTATAGCTCTGGACCTTATGCGAAAGAAGTTTTTGGCGAGCGGTTTATTTTTTATTCTCTTTATTTTATCTGCAAAATCATATGCCGAAACGGTTGGGGTGTATCGCTTTGTTTATTCTGGGCCGGCGGGGTTTGAATATCTGGCGGTGATGGCGAGCGATACGTTTATTGGGTCTTTAAGTAAAACATCAAAGAATAGTATTAAAGTTATTGATCAATCAGTGAATCCAGACAAGCTTAATCATAAATTGTTGAGTAAAGAAAAAGTGGACCTGTTGGTGGCCGGGAGGCTCAACTGGTTGGGGGACCAGGGTACTTTGTATGTGACTTGGATAAGAGGTTCGGGGGAAAAGGGAGTGCAATACCTGAGTTTGCCTAAGCTTGGCCAATTGACAGCCCTTACCGAAAAATTTGCTAGCCAGGTGATAAACCCGATTTTTACTATTGAGTTAGACAAAAACGTTATTATTGCTCACCAAAAAGAAAAGACCCCTCCTAAAATTGTAAGAGTTCCAGAAAATTCGAAGCCTATCCCTGAGGCAGCTCAAGTTAAACAAGAAAAAGTTGCTAGTGTGTCGGTGTTGCCGCCCGAAGAAAAGCCTAAGAAAGTTGCCAAGCAAAAATTGCAAGCGCCTAGTGTCGATGCAATTCGTGATTACCAATTTATTTCGCAGCGCCTGCCTTTTGAAGTGCGTTCGATGGAAGTGGCTGATCTTAACGGTGATGGAAAATCTGAAATTATTTTGTCGGCGGATGGGCTGATTAAATTTTATCAACGTGGTGCCAAAGAACTGACTGAACTTGCAACCTGGAGGGGTTCAAAATACGACCGAGTGATCCATGTTTCAGCCTTTCAGCTTGCAGGGCATGCAAGCCCTGTGTTGGCGGTGAGTAATATTTGGGATAATCGGGCAAAATCTTTTTTGCTTACCTTGGAGGGCAATGCACCAAAAGTATTGGTTGATGATATCCCTTATTTGATTCGGCCTATTACCTATGAAGGTTCTACCATCTTAGCTGCCGAGACTTATTCATCCGATGAAAAAGTGCGGCATCAACTTTACGAATTGAAAATTGAGGGTTCAAAGACAACGCCAGCGCGTAAATTAAATTTTCCCTATGAAGTGGGGCTTTTTGGATTTGAATGGTATGAAATGGGTAACGGTGGTGAAAAAGAATTATTATATCTTACCCCGGCGGGATACTTGAAATTATTTTATCGCAACGGCGACCATTACAAAAGACGAGCGACTTCGGCCGAGAAGTTAGGGGGTTCGTTTAACGAAATTGAAACTAAGTTAACCAATGCCCTCAACGAAGTCGTCAGTAGTCGATTCACAGTGTCTTTGGGGCTACAGGTTTTACCAGCGGCTCAGCCCGGCGAAGCCGATGAAGTGCTGTTGGCTAATAACGGTGCTTATTTGCGGGGCAGCATTGGGCAAGGTTTTTTGCTCAAGAGCGCCAAATTGGTGAAACTCAAGTGGACGGAATTGGGATTTTCAGAAACGTGGGAGACGCGAAAAATTGAAGGTGGATTTGCGGAATATATTCCTCTTAAAACAAAAAATGGAATTGAAATATTAACCGCAGCCAGGCTAAGGGACAGGGGTTTTATGAGTCCGACCATGGTGAATGAATCCGTGGTATTAATTTACTAAAAGGGGACCTCTAAAAAGGGCCCATCTGCGGCGTTGCCCACAAAGCCGCGATCCTCACGTATTTCCATATACGCTCCGGTCGCGTCTTTGCGGGCGCCTTGCATCTGGACCCTTTTTAGAGGTCCCAAAAAATTCAAGTTATTAGAGGTTCTCTAAATTAAAGAGGCGGTGTAGCTCAGTTGGTCAGAGCAGACGATTCATATTCGTCGTGTCCGGGGTTCGAATCCCTGCACCGCTACATTTTTTATGTCCTTTCCTAATAATCCTTTAAAAGTTGTGATCGTGGGTAGGCCCAATGTGGGCAAGTCGACCCTATTCAATCGCATTATTGGTCGCAGGCAGGCCATTGTAGATGATTGGGAGGGGGTGACACGTGATCGCCAATATGGAACCACCGAGTGGAATGGGCGTGGCTTTATGTTGGTAGACACGGGTGGTTATGACCCTATGGGGGAAAGACTTGCCAAAGCAGTGGCCGAGCAAATTCGCGCGGCTTTGGCCGAGGCCAGCCTTGTTCTTTTTGTAGTGGATGGGAAAATAGGCCTTACTAATCGTGAGTTAGAATTTGCCAAGGTGTTACGCAAAACCGGCAAACCTATTTTGTTGGTAGTGAATAAAATCGACCACGAAGGTTTAGAAACTCAAATGCAAGAATTTTTTAAATTGGGTTTTGATCAAGTTTATCCGGTGGCTGCTGAGTCGGGTAGAGGGATAGGGGATTTGCTCGATGCGTTGGTTCTCAAACTGCCTGAACAAGCGAATCAAGCCCAAACAGCCGCTGATATTAAAATTGCGCTGATTGGTCGCCCCAATGTTGGGAAATCTACCCTGCTTAATCAAATGATCGGTGAAGAACGGGCGGTAGTCTTTGATGAACCTGGCACCACCCGAGATCCGCTATCGATTTTCTTAGAATCAGGGAGCAGGCTTTATGAATTGGTCGATACGGCAGGGATTCGGCGAAGAAAACAAACCGAAGGCAAAGTAGAAAAGGTGTCGGTTTTAAAAGCGTTGGGGATGATTGAGAAGAGCCATGTGATTTTGATTTTAGTCGATGCCACCAAACCCATTGAATCTCAAGATCTCAAGGTGATGAACTATGCTTATAAGCAAGGGCGGGGGATGGCGATTCTTTTAAATAAATGGGATTTGGCTTCCAAAGCAAAATTGGCAGTTCTTGAAAAGGAATTTCATGATACCTATGAAACACTCGATTTTGTGCCTATGCTCGCCATTAGTGCGAAGACGGGGTTGAATGTAAATAAAATTTTCCCCATGGTAGAGAAAATTTTTACCAACATGAATCGTCGCATTCCTACCGGGCAACTCAATAAGTTTTTTGAAGCCATTATTGAAACCCATCCGCATCCCACCAAGAGTGGGTTGACCATTAATTTAAAATATATGACCCAAGTGGCGGTGCGGCCGCCGCAGTTCATCGTGTTTTGCAACCACCCCAATAAAATCTTAACCAGTTATATCCGATTTTTAGAAAATCGCCTCCGTGAAGCCTGGGATTTTACCGGCGCACCTTTGCGGATTAATTTTCAGAAGAGTTAAGTTAAAATAAAAATATTGTTTTTTGCTCATTTAGTAGGATGGGCTGAAAAAATTCTAGTGGGTCAATCCATGAAAAACCTATAAATGTGCTTGAATAAGGTATTGCAAGAGAAGGACTCAATCCTTCCATGTTTGCTCGATATTCACAGCTCATCCAACCACCAAAGAATTGTAATAAGCCACCGTTCCAATTGACCCCGCCTCCTATCTGATAACACTCTGTTATTTCCTTGTCGCCTGGGGGTTACGGCCGCCGGACGACACGGACCCCTGGAAGCCTTAAGCCGACTTCGGTAAAACTTTTTAGGTGCGATAAATAAAATAGCTATTGAATCTATAATACAATATAGCTATAGTAGCTATATTATGAGACAGGTTGGTACGGCACATCTTAAAAATCAATTAAGTGCTTATTTGCAGAAAGTAAGGCAAGGCGAACATTTTGTAGTGACCGATCATGGCAAACCCATTGCCCAATTGCTGCCTTTCAATAAAAAAGCCTCCCCCTTAAGTTTAGAAGAAAAGCTGGCCCATTTGGCAGCTTTGGGTGTTCTCAAACTTGCTAAACCTCGCCAGGCGAAGAAAAAGCACTCCAAAATAAAATTAGGGGGAGATATCGCTTCTCGTTATGTCATTGAGGATCGGGAGTAAGGGGATGGCTACCTATTATTTTGATACGAGTGTTTTGGTGAAGCGTTATATTAGTGAAAGTGGTTCTGTAGAAGTCGATCGGCTTTTTCGGGAGGGTTCTATTTTTACTTCGGTGCTTACCTACGCTGAGATTTTTTCTACTTTTTATCGACTCCATCGCGAAGGATTCCTCGATGCCAAGCAGTTAAAGACTCAGGTTTTGGCTTTTGAAAGGGATTGGCAAGCCATCCACGTTTTAGAATTAACTTTTGATGTATTAACTTTAATACCGGAACTTTTTAAGAGGTATGCTCTGCGGGGTGCTGATGGGGTTCATCTTGCAACAGCACTTTTTTTAGAAGAGAAAGAAATTGAAATGAAATTTATTGCCTCGGATTTAAGACTTATTCAAGCTGCAAAACAAAGTGGTTTGCGAATTATTAATCCTACGGTATAACTGTTTTCATGGGCAAGACACCCAATCTATTCATCACTCTTGGGGGCTTTTTAAAAAAAGTAGGGCAGAAGTTTTTGAGCGATGATGGCTTTACCCTCAGCGCGGCGCTTTCGTTTTATGCGATTTTTTCTTTGGTTCCTTTAACGCTTATTATCATTTCGGTGTTTGGGCATTATTTGGGGCAATCGGATGCCTTGTTTAATCAGATCATTGTGTGGATTGGGGAGACTTTGCCCAATTTACAGCCCGAGTTTGTGGAATTTCTTAAAAGCCTGGTGAGTAAGAAATTTACGCGTGGGTGGATTGGTTTAATAGCGCTTATTTTTATTGCCTCGTTACTTTTTAGCAACATCGAGCATGCCTTAGAAAAAATATTTTCCTCTCACAAAAAGCGCAATTTTTGGCATTCAACACTCTTTTCGATTGGGCTAACTTTTTTAACCTGCATTTTATTTTTTGTTCCAACCTTTGGGGCCTTTATTGTTAAAATGGTCGAAGGTTTTGGGGTGCAAATCCCGGTGCAAACTATTTTTCAAGGGAAGCCCTTCTTTTTATTTTCTCACTTTTTTCTATTTGTGATGGCCCTTTGGATCATCCCTCGCACCAAAATTCATTGGCGGTCTAAACTCATAGGCGCTGCGATTTTTAGCTTGATGAGTCTATTAGCCAGAGAGGTTTTTAAAATTTATGTGGTGGTGAGCTTTGACCGCTTTCATTTCATTTATGGCTCGTTGGCGTTACTTGTTTTACTCATCTTGTGGATTTATTATTTAGCTATGCTTTTTTTATCGTGTGCTGAGTTGGTGAGTGTGTTGGAGAGGAAACAGCTCTTGACAAAAAGTACTTAAAGGAGCACTCTTTTCGTATGAATACAGTGACGTTAAAAGATCTAAAAGAAGACCTTTCTTCTTGGGCCGAAAAGGCTGCCAAAGGCGAGATCATCCATGTAACCAAATATAACCGACCCTATATCGTATTGGCCCCTAGCAACCCGAAGGGATTGCATGTGGGTTCGCGGGTGGGGAAGGGGCGTTTTGTGACGGTAGTTAAAAGGAGGGGAGTGGGAAAGTTGGCCTTGAAGGCCTTGCAGGAAGATCGTGAAGAAAACTAATCCATGAATGAAACAAGAGTGTATATTGACACCTCGGCTTATTTTGCGATGCTAGTTGGGGAAAGGCGCGGCGTCGAAATCAAATCCTTTTTGATTGGCAAGGTTGTGTGTTCTAGTATCTTGCTGCTTTTGGAAGCAGAAAGAAATTTAGTGCGGTTAAGCCGAGAAAAAAAACTTCGTCCTGATGAATATGCAAATTCTATGGTACAGCTTAAGGAAGATCGGGAACTTTTTTTACTTAAAGACGTGAGTGTAGAGCTTTGTTTGACCAACCTTTTTCCACCTGTTCAAATTCCTAAAACCAATGACCTCATCCATCTACGAACTGCGCTCTGGTTTCGAAATAACGGAGGATTAGATATCTTTGTCACCTTAGATGAAAACCAAAAGAGAGCAGCTATTGATTTTGGCCTACAAGTTTTTACGTGATTATTAGACCTCTTGCAGAACCGTTGCGAGCGACCCAAGGACAAGGCGGGTCGGGGCCCCAAAACCGGAGCGTATATGGAAATACGTGAGGATTTTGGGGTGACCCAACGAAGTCATTGGGTCGCGTAGTAGGTTATGCAAGAGGTCTATTTTTTTATTTTCAGTTTGAGGGCTTGGCGAATGACGCGGTAGGATTTTTTGGTGATGAGAAAATCGGTGTGGCCTTGGTCGGGGATTTCGAGATTATGCACGTTGGGGTTGCCTTTGGGGTCAAGCACGGCCGAGGGGTAGATGGCGAAAGGGTCTTCTTTAGAGTAGATCGAAACAATTTTAATACCACGTGGCCAAGGGGTGTGGTTTAATTCTTTGATAAATTTTGAAGCCGGGGTCATTTGTAAAAGGCTTTTTGAAAACAAACCTAATAAAGTAAAATAACCCAAGAACGCCCAAGGTGAACCATTGTGTGGTGTGCCCAGTGTGATAAGACATTGCGTAAATTTAGCCCCACCATATTTTTTTACATAACAACGACCAATCAAGCCACCTTTGGAATGCCCAATGATGGTTAGTTTTTCTTTGATTTTATATTTGGCATAAAGGCGTTTGACTTTTTTGGCCACGAAACGGGCTGATTCGTTAATCGGGTCGGTATTAAATGTGTCGGCTAGCCCACCCAGATGCAGCGTGAAGATGCTGTAGCCGTCCATGCGCAAACGATTTTCCAAAATTTGAAAAACCCTGCGTGTAGCGGCCAGCCCGTGCAAGAGCAAGATGGGTTTGCTCATTCGATTAAAATCGGTGATGCGTTCAACGCGGTTACCTTCAGCAGCAAACTTTAAATAAAGCAGGGTATTTTCGGTGTTGCGTTTGAGCTTACGTAAGAAACGCCTCATAGCATGAATGGCCATATGGGGACCTCTAAAAACGACCCATCTGCAGAGCCTGTCCAGAGCGTAAGCGAAGGATTGCCCGCAAAGCCGTGATCCTCACGCATTTCCATATACGCTCCGGTCGCGTCTTTGCGGGCGCCTTGTACCTGGGCCCTTTTTAGAGGTCCCCACAAATCCAAATTACCAAAGGTGCACATACTTGACTTATATTGTGCGGGGATTGACGCTAAGTGTCAAGTATCTGCTTGCGTATCGCTATAATATATGATGAAAATTACCCATGGTTGCAAAGGTTCCGAAAAAAGAAAATGCGCCAGATAAAAATGGGGAAAATGGTGGTCAAAAGAAAAAACCAGGTTTTAATCCCTTAGCCTTGGTGATTGCACTTTTTATATTGGCTATCTTCCATAACATGCTTAACTCGATGAATTCAGCGGGGGGGCTTAGCTATAATGAATTTGTCGATCAAATTAAATTAGGCAATGTAGAAGAAGTAGAAATTTCCGACGTGTTTATCCGTGGGCAGTTTAAACAAAATTCGCCACCCACTAATGAACAAGGGCGCAAATTTAATTTGGTGAAGGTAGAAGATGAAAACTTGGTGCCACTGTTAGCAGCCAACAAAGTTAAGTTTAAAGGCGTGATAGAAAATACCTGGCTCAAAGATATTTTGTTTGCGTGGGTCATTCCTTTGGGGATTTTATTTTTACTGTGGAGCTTTGTGTTGAAGCGGTTCAGCCCGGGCTCAGGTATTATGGGCATTGGCAAAAGCCGGGCCAAACTCGCGGCACAAAAAGATATTAAAGTTACTTTCAAAGATGTGGCTGGGATTGATGAAGCTCGGGGCGAACTCGAAGAGTTGGTAGAATTTTTAAAAACCCCGGAGCGTTTTAAACGTTTGGGTGGAAAAATCCCCCGCGGTGTTTTGTTGGTGGGCGCACCTGGCACCGGTAAAACTTTATTGGCTAAGGCCTTGGCCGGAGAAGCGGGCGTGCCTTTTTATTCGATCAGCGGGAGCGATTTTATCGAAATGTTTGTGGGGGTGGGGGCCAGCCGGGTGCGGGATCTTTTTGCCAGCGCGAAAAAAAGTGCCCCGTGTATTGTATTTATTGATGAGATTGATTCGATTGGTCGGGCGCGTTCGGTGGGGGTTGCCGGCACTCATGAAGAGCGCGAACAAACTTTAAATCAGTTGTTAGCCGAAATGGATGGCTTTGAACCCAATCAAGGGGTGATTGTGGTGGCGGCTACCAACCGGCCAGAAATTTTAGACCCGGCACTGTTAAGGCCCGGGCGTTTTGACCGCCATATTTCCATTGCAAAACCCGACATTAAAGGTCGGCATAAGATATTAGAAGTTCATACCAAGGCGGTGAGCTTGGATCCCGATGTCAACTTGGAAGTAGTCGCCCAACGCACCGCAGGTTTTGTGGGGGCTGATCTGGCTAACATTGTGAACGAAGCGGCGTTACTAGCTGGGCGCAAGGGCAAGTTAAAAGTAGGCATGCAAGAATTTGAGGTGGCCATTGATCGGGTGATCGCAGGCCTTGAAATGAAAAGCAAGGTGATGACGAAAAAAGAAAAAGAGATCACCGCCTATCACGAATCGGGGCATGCCATTGTGGCCATGAATGTGAAACATGCCGACCCGGTGCATAAAGTTTCGATCATTCCTCGTGGGATAGGCGCTCTGGGCTTCACTTTACAGCTACCCACCGAAGATCGCAATATGATGACTTTGTCGGAATTGCTCGACCGCTTGGCCGTGCTTTTGGGCGGGCGCATTGCCGAAAAGATTGTGTTTAACGAAATCTCTACCGGTGCTGAAAATGATTTGAAACGGGCCACTGAGATTGCCAAGAGCATGGTGAAAGATTATGGCATGAGCGAACGGATGGGGCTGGTGACCTATGAGCGCGACCGTCGGCCGATGTTTTTAGACCCCGGCATGCAATTGGGGAGTAGCAAAGATTACAGCGAGGCCACCGCTCGCGAGATCGATTTAGAAATCAAGAGCATCCTAGACGACACCGAAAAACGGGTGTTTGAACTCTTAAAAGATAAGCGCGATCAGCTCAACGCCCTCGCCACACGATTACTTGAAAAAGAAGTGGTCGAAAAAGATGAAATAACGCAACTAATCTACCCGCCCCGCGATACAATCGCAACTCTATAAAACAACAAGGATTCTAGCATGGTAGCTGGGCTCAACGCCACTGGCCCAAACGGGGCTCCCAGTGTAGTGCCAAATCAAGATAGTTTAGTTTATTGGACGGACGCCCTTCGTTTGCGGCTCGTGTTCAACCTTTATGTGGCAGCAAGCCGCACCGACCCTACGGCCGAATTGCCCCCCATTCTCCAAAAATTTAAGGCTGTTTTAGGTCAGTCTCGCAATTTATCCGAGGCCTACTTTTTCTTAGGCGAGGGGGGCAAGGGGGCCCTGCTTGGGTTAGTGGGCAAACAGTGTTTTAGGGTTTTTACTGAGATCGGTTCTAATTCAACCCCCGAAATTAATGTGAATGCCTTAACGGCTCTGGCCCACGACCTGGTTTTAGGTGGCCAGCGCGATCGGGCTGCAGCGATTTTGCAAGTGGCTGAAAGTTTGGCCAAGGGTTTGCCCGGTGTGGTGCCGGGTCTGGCTAACGAAGGGCGCCGAGCGTTGCAAGATGCAGTGCTGGGGGTAGGCAATTCATTGCCGCGCTTGGTCTTAAATGCATCGGTGTTACCGCAAGAGGTGTTTACCCCTGAAGTGGTGGTGCCTTTATTCCTCACCGGCATGGGGTCGCTGGGCGTGCGTTGGGGCACCATGAAAGTTTTAGATAAGTTTACCAAGGTGCGTGGTTTTGGCGCCAAGGCCACCACAGCGGGCGTTGTTTTTGGAGCGCAGGCGCCCATGTATACGGCCTTTCATCACGGGATGCTAAAATTTGAAGACAAGCCCACCGGCAATTTCGGGGCTGAGATGGCGTCGGCTTATGTTGATTTTGCTTGGTTTGGCGTGGCGGGCGCGGTGGGGAAGGGCTTGGTGGCGCGAGGCTTGCAATTCCCAGTTACCCCGTCACGGTTGTGGTGGGGGATGCCTCAGATGGATTGGGGTTCTAGGCTCGCTTTGGCTGGGGTACCCCTTGCCCTGCAATATGTGGCTTTAGGCTATTCGCAAGACACTCAAAATGCGTTCGGTTTAGCCCCCACTTTACAAGCGGGTGCGACCGATGGTGTTGATAGATTAACGGCCCTAGCGCGAATGCATCTAGGTTTGTCGGGGGCTAATTTAGCGGGTCGTGTTGTTTTGCCGAAAGTTGGGATCAATCTCTACGAAAGAAATTTAAAACTCGAACAACGGCTAGAATTTTATGGAAAGATCCCACTCCCACCAGCTTATCCTTTTGATGGGGCCTTTAATGCACCTTCGATTACAGGGATTCCAGAAACCTGGGAGCATACTTTCGGTAGTGGTTTGCGTACGGCACGTCAAGTTCGCACAACCCGCGACATGGTAAACGCCATGGTTGAAGATGGGATTAAACCCATGTTTGGTGAATCAAACATGGATGCCGTTTTCGGTTATGGCAGTTTTCAAGAATTTGGTGGGCGCACGGGTTTAAAGACTGAGGCCTTAATTCGAAAATCAGATATTGGGAATGTCCCCGATTTTTTGGTGGTGGGGAATGCTGAGGCGGCTGCTAAGCACCTAGCAAAGGTTTGGCATTTTTCCGATGCAGAGCGGGCTTCGTTGTTAAAACATATGGCATACAAGCCCACCGGGGCAAGACAAGGGGCGGTATTTTTCAATACAGATTTATTGATTCCTGAAATGGGCCCCGTGCCCCTTAAAGTATCGTTTGTTAGCCGGGAGTTGTTTCATGCTATCGAAGTGGTGGGTGATAAGGCCAGGGCTCGGGTTGAATATAGTGGAGCGAGGCTTGCCGATGCTACGGGCGATGCTCTCCTATGGGTTAGCCCACGAAATCATGAGAACCCTCGGTTAGAGATTAGGATTAGAGGGCAACTGAACGACGTAAGGGCCACCATGATGGACTTGGCTTATAAGGCCATTGCCCCGGGCGTGGGTAGCTACCTTAGGCCTTCACGATGGGCGGCCCTTGCGCAGCCCCAGTATACTGGCGAAGACCTGGCACGAAGGTTCTTTGTTCAAAAATATCGTCCGACGTTATTTCGCGTCATGGAAAATGGCCCAGGGTCTTTCAACAAAGGGCATCAGAGTTTTGATGGGGTGCCCGCCAAAGGTGATAAACCTGCCAAGCCTGGCCGTAAAGATATCGTTCGCCCCATTATGCAAGACACATTGATAGAATTTGCCAGAACTCATCCCCATCTTCAACTTACCTATCAAGGGCGTAGGATTGAGCCCCATGAGATTACGGTTGGAAATGTGTACGATGTAGTATTTCAAGAACCGAGCGGTGGTTTTAAAACAGCGTGGCAGCATAGCAAGGCCTATTGGGGAGAAGCCCCACGGTTTGCTGCCTTGAATGCACGCAGTACCGGTTCGCTTATTTCCCATGCTTGGCCGGTTGATAAAATGTCGCGGCGTTTTTATAACCTCACCCACGCTGAATACGCAGGTAGAAAGGCTAGAAAATTTACTGGTATTGAAAAGGCAAAAACTCCGCAAGATCTTAAGCCATGGCAGCGTTTTGTGGTTGGTTTGTTAGTAGCTCCAAGAAATTTGCCCGGCCCGATTGGTAATTTGGCTAGGGCGCCCAAGGCAATATTGGCGGGGATTGGCTTAAGTAAAATCCAGTTAGATTCGGTGGGGTATCCTGTTTACTATTCAACCTTGTTACCCCTGGCCAATAAATTGTTTGCAGAGGGGAAAATCACCGAGGCTCAGCATCGTGTCTTAACGGATTGGATTGTGGGTGACCCTAGGTTGACTCAATTAAAAGATCATGCGCTGTTAGAAACATTACGTCCAACCTTAAACAAGGCAGACGATCTTGATGCAAGGGGTGCAGCACAGGCATTTTTAAAGGCACTACCTTATGGGATGTTAGAACCTGAATCACAAAGTTTTATTAGTCAACATGTAACGGGAGAGTAATTTATGCCAGGTCCAGGTGAGATTAAAGCAGCAGGTGCAGCAGGAGCGAGTGCGGCTGGGGATGCAGTACCAGCCGTTGGTGGTGGGGGTACACCTCCGACAACGGGTGGGGTTGTTCCTGGCTCTAGCGCCTTTAGTTTGGCCAAGCTCAATGCCATTCGTGGGATTTGGCAAGCGCCGGCTGGTGCCAACGCGCCGCTTGCGGGGAATTATGTCCCCTATGGTTATGAGCCGCTAGCCTATGAACGACCTATTGAGCAGGGCATGTTGATTGGCGGTTATGGGGTGGGGTCGGAACGCGAGTCCCATGTTTGGCTAAGCGATATTGTTCCCTATGCCCGGGGTGAGCTTAAGGGCAAAGCCGTTTTAAATCCCTTATTGCGTGGGGTGCATCCTTCTAAATTTGTTTTGCCGGTCAATGGAGTGCCGCTGCTTGCCTTTCAAATGATGAATATGCTTCAGGCCGGGCAAAAGTGGGTTTCGGTGGTGGGCACGCCCGATTCGAAACCCGTCTTTGATGCATTCTTAAAAGTTTTTGCACCAGAAATTCAGCAAGCGGGCATTACCTTTCACTTTGAGCCTGATCGTAGTGGCATTGCTTTAAATTTATCGAACATCTTAACCGAACGCCAACCTGCTAAAGTGGTGGTGGGGGGGGGAGCTGATATCGAAGGCAGTGTACGACGCTTTTTAACAAGTCACGCCGATACCATTAGCCGCAGTGGTTTAGAATTTTCTTTTTTCACCGATCCTCAAGCAGCCATTACCCATGCTAGCGAACAGGTGGGAAAAGGGGCAAAAGAAGTTATTTTTGTGGGTGCGGCTAAATTGGCCCCCCGGGTTGAGGGCATGCGGGATGCCATGCTGCCCATTCACCCCAATCTTAATATTCAACATTATTCTTTATCTCCTAGCTCAGAAGCCGTGTTGGGTGGCATGCAAAAGATTTTGAATAGTCGAAAGTCTGCCAAGGTGGCCGTGGTGAATTACGAAGAAGCTCGCCCTGATTTTGATCAATTTATGGACGAGCAGGGGGTCAGGGCTCGTGAGCAAGGGGTGGACATAAAATATTTTAGCGATTCTAAACAGGCCATTGCGTGGGCCACCGAAGACCTGGCCAACAATGGGCATCAGGTTATCATTTTGGGCGACAAGCGAATTCAAGGCGAAGTGGCTGAGTTAAGAAGAATCAATCCACAATACAAAGACATTATTACCTTTCGACGTTTGGGTGGCATGACCGACAATTTAGCCGCGGCTATGAGGTCCCTACCGCGGAGTAAAGGCCCTAAGGTAGTGTGGGCGCAATCCGATACGCCATTTATCGATGTCCGACGCATTGCCAGCTCTCCTGACAGGTGGGCAGGCGATTATGTGCTGGGTGCCAATGTGCGTGGGTCTATGACTCACAATTATTCTAAAAATTTTCACTTTATTGCTAGGGATCGCGATGGTGGCTCGCATCCTGGGAAAGAGGGCAACATTTTTAGTCTTAATTCCGATATCCGTCGAACCCCCCTTGGGCCTTTGGAGGCGTTGTTTGCCAGTCGCAAATCTTTTGGTAAGGCGGCAGGGAGCCGAGTCGGTTTGGTAGCAGGGCTTTTGTTGGGGGTGCGCAACTCTGTGTCAGGGCAATGGCAATTGCCGCCGCTGCTCAATCCTGCTGTTCTAGGAGATGCGACGGTATTTGTGGGGGGAGGCTTGGCGAGAAGCGCCCCCTTTTTATGGCGTCGTTATGTTAGCAAAACCGCTTGGAGGGGGTTGCCGGTTCCCCGTTTCAGTCTTCACCAAGAAACGGGCGAGAGTTTATTTTGTCATGTTTTGGGTTTAAACCCCTCTTTGAGCTACGGCATGGGTCATACCGACCCCGGTGGCGTGCTCGATATTGATGGGTTTAACGATTATGCCCTCGCCCAATACGCCATGGCGACGGCTGAAGATCCTAGCCGCATTTATCCCTATTGGAATTTGCTCAAACGTTTTGCGGATGATCCTAGTGGCATGAGGGCCGTAGAGGCAGCTAATCCACAACTTACGCAGGCGGCGATTACCCAGCGCTTTAATAACTTTTACCTTCGCCTTTATCACACCTTACAGGTGAGTTTTAAATTTGTGCCTGTGGCCCCTGAAAAGACAGGGCATTCCAAAGGCCGGGTTTTATTGCCTCAAGCGATGGATGCTTTTTTGGCAAGGTCGGGGTTGGGGGAACACCCCACTCATGTTTTCGTCGTTGCCCCCACAAGTTATCGAGCGGATGTAACCGAGTTTGTTACAGATAATGAGGCAAGTGCCACTGCTAAAAAAGTCCATTTTCATTATGTCACCGATGCTTGGGAGGCCTTGCATGAGGCGCAACAACTCATTGATGGTGGCCAAGTTCGTGAGGCCGATAACACCCTCTATTTTCTGGGTGAGGTGCGGCGGCGTCATACCGTCAAAAAACTTGGGTTTGCTGTTGAAGAGGGGCCGTTGGTTGATGTTGCTTGGGAGTTAGGTCAAAAAGGGGTGCAAGACATTGCTGGGATCGATGCCAACAAATTAAAGGCTGCGGCTGTTGACCCTGACTTGTTGCCATTTTCGTCGGACGGGCAATTAAACGCAGAGCTGTTGCAAAGGATTTACCCCGGTGATCAATTAAAATATTTAGCCTTAGCCCACGAGGCCCATCATCATCGTCGCGAACATGCTCAAGGGCTTTTTGGTAACTTTGAAGCGGCACGAGAGAGCACTCAACTTATTGTTGCTCAAGATCATTTGGGTGATCGCAATGTTTATGCAGCGGCCGTTAGTGCAAAATATAATACTCAAGCCTTGCAAGCCGTGTATCAAGTGCTGGGCGTTTATCCTGATTTTTCCCAATCCCAGATCATTGGTTGGGATTTTGGTCAACTGCGCACTCATTTAGTAGAGGGCTTGAAAAAACAATTGGGTGAAGGGCAAACCGAATTGCTTGAACAAGCCACCCAGGCCATTGACCACGCCCTCACAAATAATGAAGACTCACCCCTGCGGCGAATTTTTTTAGGGCTTAAGGCCTGCGAGGTCATTCGGCGCTCTCCAGAAAATTTAAGCCCAACCGAATTCCGAGAACTTTATCCTAAGCTTAAATACCACATGGCGGCAGGGGCCGAAGCGGCTAAAGTCTTGGGAAAAGTGGGCAAACCACTAGCAGCGCATTTTAGGCAAAACCTGGTGCAACTCGATCGGACTTATGTGCGCAAAACCGGCGAGGCCTTGCCGGTGGTGACCATTAATCCAAACGAAGGTCGTATGGCCTCCAGTTCGCCAACTCCTACCCGCACCGATAATCGAGGTTTTCGTATTGTCCCCTCGCCGGCGCTTGATGCTGGTGCAGTAGCCAGAGCGGTGACTGCAAGAACAGCATTTGAGAGTACTCGCCGTGCCACACAAAGTATTATTCAAGATCAAGACCGTCATGCGGCCCGGGATGAGGCCCCCACTTTAATTAGTCGGGGTCATTTAGAATATCGCCATGCGGCCAAAAGGCTATGGCCAGCGCGAGCCTTAGATCATCTCTTTCGAACCGTCTCAGCAGAAATTGGTACGGCTAGCCATGTGGGTTGGAATTTTACGGCTTTCAACGACAAGATTAAAACTTCGGCAAGGACAGATTCCGCAATGACACCTATTGCAGGCCAAGTTGATGATTTGGCAGACCTTCAATCTAATCGCGATACTCCTTATCGGCGTTTAACCTTAGGGATGACTGCGGCTAACTATGTTCTAAACGATTGGCAGAAATTGAGACCAGCCGAACTGCGTGCCCTATACCCTGAGTTAAAATATCATTTAATGAATGCCCAAGAAGTGGCAGGTTTGTGTGGTCAAGAGGTCGATCGGCAGGCATTGCGGGATTATTTTGCAGGGCAAATTCAGGTGCTTGATAACCATTACAAATCTGCCCTTAAAGAAACCCCGCCTGAATTTGATTACGACTTTCAAGAAAATCGGCTTAGCAATGTTCGTGGTGGGGCAAGAATTAAAGAAGTGCTGCATCGTACCACCAACGTGGTGCAAGATTCACCCTATTATTTACCCACCGACGTAGCGGCCTTTGCTCGTAATGTTGGCATCATGGAAAGTCGCATTCCTCATTTACTGGCCCGCGCGGCCAATGTGCAGAATGAGCGCGAGCTGGCCAAGATTGTCAACCAACCCATGACGCTCGAGAGGCTCAACCTTTGGGTGCAGAGCGATGATGGCCAAACTTGGCTTAACTCCGAGGCGGCAGCTCCCTTGCGGGATAATTTTAAAAATCGGGTGATGGATTTGGGGCCTGGTTTAGCCGGTTCAATTTTATCGCTCATTCCCTTAGAATACTTGGCCGACATTTTGGGCCTCGACCCTAGTTTGAACCGCGAAGAACGTTTCTTGCTTATCGTGACTGCAGGCCACTATATTGGCCGGGCCGCCCAAGGCACCTGGGCCGTTTATACGAATCGAAAAATTTTAGGTGCACCTTTTGATTTTGTCACCCGTTCTAATACGGTTGAATTAACCCATCGCCCTTTTCAATACATCTTTCAAGCTCGCCACACCATGAGGCATGCCATCTCGGCTAGCGTGACTCGCAATTTTGGTTTTGAAGGGCCAGGCACTGCCCGGCACTTAGGATATCCACGTTATGTGGCGCGCGCGGCAGCTAAAGCAACCTGGGAAACTTTAAAGGTGCCAGGTCGTACTTTTTGGAATATGGGGCCGGGGCTAGCCTCGAGTGCGGGTTTGGATTATTTGTTTGGCGATGGTTTAGGTGAGCCAGGTTCGAAGGCACGCGAGCGCTTTCGTTTCATCAGTTTTTGGGCACCTGAAATGCATCAAATGGTTTTTGGCAACCGTGGCACCTATCTCTTTCGCACCAAGGTTGCCAGGGTTGGTGCCAGGGCCGTTGCTGGTTTATTCTTGGCCGATATGGGGTGGCACCTTTATCAACGTTTGGCCAAGGGTGGGGAAGAGTCAGAATATGCAGCCTTGGTCAATGCCGAGGCTCAAGGCTTAAAAAATAAAATGGAAGAGCGCAGTAAGCTTGCTATGGCTGGGCAGGGTTTGATGCCTACAGTATCTGCTTATCTAGATGTGGGTGACGATGCCGATGCTTATCGGCAAAAAGTTTTGGCCAATCACGACAAGGCGTGCCGTGAGGTGCGAGAGGCGTTGGTAGCCAAGCTTAAGCTAGATGTCTTGATGGGTGAACCCGGCGACATAAATAATCCTAAATTTTATCAACAGGTGACTTTAGGTGCTTTGCTTTCACGGGGGCGTTTGTCGAGCCTTGGAGAAAGGGTGCAGCTTTATTTACAAGGCAATCCTCCCCAAGAAGCCGAGGCCCCCGATGCCTTGGTTACCCGCGTGATCAATGCCTTCCCCCACGATCATCTAGGTGTTTCAGAAGTGATGACTGTTTTAGCCAAAGTTGAGTTGGCTCATTTACAAGAAGGGGTTAAAAGTGTGTATGGCATTTTGCGCCCAGAAAATGAAAGTTTGCGTAAACTTTTTGACGAAAACGGAAGGTTGCGTGCTGGCCAGGAGAGCGAACTGTTAGCCCTGGTGATGGGAAAGCCCGATGCTCCGGCTGCTGAAGCAGAAATATTAAAGGTCAGAAAAACAGCTCTGGTAATGCGTTTGCTGGCTGCTCAAGACACACAAGTCGGCGTGTCACCTCGCTTACTTGCCTTGGGGCAGCAAGTGGGGGTTTTAGATGCGAAGGGTGAGTTTATTGAAGATGGGCATGTAAAAGCGGTGATCGCCTTTCATCAACAATCAAAATTGCAAGGCATTTTAGCCAAAGCTTTTCGCAGTTAAGAACTATTTCCCAATTCATTTACAATTATCCCCATGTCTTTTCGGGTCGGCTTAAGGAGGGCTTCTGTCATTGCGAGGAGTCTGCGACGAAGCAATCTCCTCGGTTTAACCGGTGAGATTGCCACGCCCGTTGGGCTCGCAATGACAGCATTTATATTACCCTCCTACGTCCGCCCTCCTGCGCTGAAAGGCTCTCCCTTGGCCTCTCCCTACCTCGAAAAGACTTCTTCTCAAATATTTGCAGAGATATAAAAAGTTTTACTGAAGGGGGCTGAGCTAGAACCTGTAGCACATCTATGAAAAAGCCGGTCAAGAGAAAAAAGCTTCCCCCTGTCAAAAAAAAACACTTTTTTGACCGCGCGTCCATGACGTTGCAAACCAAGCACTAAACACCGGCTCAACATGAAAACATTTTTTTGCATAACTTCTGATTCAAGCATTTCTCTTTCATGATCTTTAACTGAGATTCGAACATCTTCATTCATCTATCTGGCTCTTTGAAGAGCATGATCATTTCGAGATATGGATGAGGGCGGATCAACCAGGAGTATGGATCTTTATGATCATCGCGCTAATTGGATCTCGTCCCTCGCTCAAGAGGATTGCCAAAACCAGGTCGAAAAATGTTCGCCTGCCTTCCGGTCAACCCTACTTAAGGTCGAATCTGTTTTAAAGCATCATCTTTATAATCATCTTGATATTTTCTCCCCGTTTTCCAAACGGCCAACGACAAACTTGCAATCTTACGACAAACCGCATTGTAGGCCGCATGTGCGTCACAACCTTTGGACATTAGTCGGTCATAATACTTTCTTAAACCCGATTGCCCACGTATCACCGTATGTCCCGCCATCCGAAAAACACATTTTAATGTTGAATTTCCTCGGGCTCGCCGTTGCCCATAGGAAATCCCATCACTCTCCCGGGGATGTTTCACTAATCCACAATATGAAAAAAATTTGTACTTGTCTTCAAATCGGTGCGGACTCACCACGATAGCCACAATCTTGCAAGCCTGGATGGTCCCCTGCCCTTATCAGGCAGGTTCTTTTTATGCATGATCAAAGCTCTAGAATCCGGGAAGCCCTAAAGCAACCTGGATTCTGGACTTTGGTTCTCTTTTTTTCTTACCCGCCCATCTCATTCAAACTGAAACAACCAGTCTCATAGAGAGTGGAATGCAACAATTCCACTCGATCCGTCTTCGGCCCTTCGCTCAATAAACGATTCCTCACCGGATCACACACGATCAGTTCATCCACCTCCGGTCGCAAAAGGGAATATAACCATCGCGATAAATTGGTCTCCTCAATTACCAACTTCTTTTCCCCCTTCATCTCGCGAAAATACGAAACCAATTTGGCACCGTTTGTCTCTATGGTCTTGGTATCCATTGACTTACCCACTTCATTGATTACATGAAAAGTACAACTTGATATGTGAGCATCACATCCAATATAGTTTGTAGCATAGTTCATACAGCACGTTCCTTTCTGAGGTTTAAGGTTATGTCCCTTACGGGACTTTTAAAACCTTATGATCCTCGAGATCTCAAAAGGTCTAGCTCTTTAAGAGCTTCTTGG
>JACPFA010000036.1 GCA_016183235.1 Deltaproteobacteria bacterium | reverse complement strand
TGCTAAAAGCTTGGGTGGTCACGGTTTCTTAACCCAACTCTGTCAAATCGCTTCCGCCAGTCATCTAGAAATCTTAAGCCAACAACTTTTGGCTTTAGCTTCGAGCTATAACTTGAGCGAAGGCCACGAAGCCGGTGCCTTAGTTGTTTATCAATCTTTAGGTAGCGGCCTCATGGGATTAGCCAATGGCAAAGTGGTGGCCGATGCCAGCATGGCCTTGAGTGTGATGCAGGGAGAAGGGAAATACAAAATTGCTGAAGTGGTGCATGCCGCCCGTGGGCTGCAAGGCAGATTAGGTAGTCTGAATACGATGGGGATGTTGATCAGTGGGAGTTTGGTTTCGCGGTTGATGAAGGGCTGGGTGATGCAGCGAGGGATAGGTTTAGTGGGGGGAGCAAATCAAGCCAGGGCATGGGAGTTATTATCGGCAACAACGGCAACCGCCGCAGAAGTAACGTATGTGACGGGCTGGATGGAGTTAAGCCAGCATGGGGAAATAAACTGGGACAGTTATTGGAAGACCTGGGCGCATAATGCGGTTATTTTTGGGGGAGTGAGGGCTGGGGTTGGCGTAGGGTTGGCGGGGCGAGAAGCGATTCATGGAATTAATGCAGCGGGTTTAGCAACGAAACATTTGGAATATTTGAAGGTATGCGGGGGTGCATGCAACGGCCACGACGGCGGAGTTAGGTGCGGCGGGCTATTTGGTGCGAGCGGCGATACCGCAGGTGCATCGATTTGAAACCAGGCAAGCTTTGGAAGCACGGCTGCATCGCAGCATTGCGCGAAATCCACGGCTCACTCGCATTTACGAACATGCGGGGCGTAATTTGCCGGCGTTCTTGAATGCATCTCCTATTCCTCAACCTTGGCAGACCTTGGCTGTTGGTGCAGGTTACACTTTAGAACATTCCTCCATGATGTCCATAGGTCTTGGGGGGTTTGGTTTGGACCCTTTGAGTAATGGAGCTGTCAGATTAGGGGTAAGACTTTTTATGGAAGATAGCTTAACCTTAGCCGACCCCGTTTTACCCGATTATTCTCCTGCAGCACCTCGATTTATGCCGGGAACCAAAATGGTTTATTTGGGAGGCTTGGGTAATATTTTTCCACGAAGTTTATTTTTAGATGAAATGCACCGCTTGTCGGGGCACAAAGTTGTGGTGGTGAGCACGGCCAAAGGTAGGCATCGGGTGCAAGAAAACGATAGCCATGCCATCGTGGGACCTTATAAACACCATTCAGATTCGTCGTGGAATCGGCGAGTTGCAATGGTGGTTGAGCGTTTGAATGAAGCCATCGAAGCGGGTCATTTTGACGATCCAACCATAAAAAGAATTATTTTTTGGGGTCATTCCATGGGTGGCTTACTGAACTTTGCCCTGGGAGTGATCGCTCAAACCGCCCGTGTCGATGGTGTTTTGCCTGATCGAATTTATCGAGAATTTCCGGGGCTGTCTAAAGTGCATTTGCACAAGATTTCGGCCGTGGCAAACTTAGTGCGACGAGGTAAACTGGTAGGAGTGGGGGATCCGCTGGAAGGGGTGCCGGTACCCTTCTGGTTGAGGGCGGTGGATTATGTTGCAACCGGTGGCATGCATCGTCCCTTTAAACCAACCTATCTCGAGAAGGTATATGAACGCACGGGGTTTCAACCCAATCAAGTTTTGGACCTGAGCATTCACACTCGTCTGAACGGGGTTAGGGCAAGACCTAGATCCGGTAATGGCGATGATTCTTGGATGGATTATTTGGGAGATACTGCTTTCAGAGGAGTTTCAGTGGTGCTTAATAATGATGGAGACCGGGTGGTGCCGGGTCGAAAAGGGCTCTTTCAAGCAAGGGGAATTGCAGTTGTTGACGATCTCGATCATGTCGATCAAATTCGTAGCCCGGTATTTTTGGGTAAGTTCTTGGATATATTAGCTCAGAATTTTGGGGATCGGCCTTAACATTTATAAGGACCTAAGAAAGATTTTTTGAGAAGTCGGCAGAGGCTCTCTCAACCCTTAAGCATTGGGGTTTCGAGTAGCCTCTTCCCACTTCTCAAAAAATCTTTCACCGATTCTTATAAAATATAAGTAATAAAAGTCCATTTCATCTCAAGGTCGCCTTGATAAAGTAGACTTTTGGGGGGTGAAGTAAAGGGTGAGGATTGTAGCACCGTGCGCAGTGATTCGTTGTCATAATTTGTAATCCCCGATGGGCTTAAAACGGCTAATTTTTTAAGCCGGCCGCGTTCATCAAGGGTAACCACCATGGTAACCCGTACTCGCCGAACATCGATGGGGTGACCTCTGAAATAGGCGCGGAGCGGCGGCGCAGGGTTGAAGCGTAAACGAAAAATACGTTTGAGCATGGTAAAATATTGAGCATCGGGCATGCCGTAGGCATTGACCCAAGTTTTTTCTCCAACCTTAATCATGGGCATAAAATCGTGATTGAAACGATCCCAGGCGGTTTCATTAAAACTTTCTCCATTGACCGGGGGTTCATAAACTTTTGATTTAGAATTGGGGAAAGGGGCAATTTTAGGAGTGTTTTGAGTTGGGCGGGAACTTTGCTGGGTCACCTTGCCTTGGGAATGGTCGGTTAGGGTAGCGTGGGGATTTTTTTGAGCGGCCACGGTTTCTTGGTTAACTTTGCTGTTATAAGTGCTTTTGAATTTGGCAACTTTAGGGCGTTCTTCTTTTTGAGGTTTGGGTAAATCAACTAAAGATAAATTTTTGGTTTCAACCCACACGACTTTACTATCGGGGGGGTTTTGAGCTGGTTCATTTGAAAAACTGAACCGGTCGAGGCCCAGTAAAATCGAAAGATGAATCGTCAACGAGGCCAACCAAAAAAGTGAAAAAAAGATTCTAATTCTTTTTGCCATAGGAGGCCACTAAGGTGTTGATATTAAACTATACAGATTGCAATGATAATGGCTTAAGACAAGGAAGGCGAAGTCAAAAGCCCGGAGGCGTAGCCAAAGCGCTACGTCGAGGACTTTTGATGAGCCTGACGCAGTATTAAGCCATTATCAGCAGCAAGATGTGTAGTTTAATATCAACTCCTTAGTAAGTTTTTTTCTTTAATGCGTTTCCAGCGTAAACGTTCTTGACGCCGAGTTTCGGCCTCTTTAAAACGGCGCTTTTCGTTTTTGGTTCGGCAAAGCAAGGCAGGAATAGTCGTGGGGCGGCCATTTTCATCAATGGCTACAAAGGTCAGATAACTACTGGCTGTGTGGCGACGTTCACCGGTGAGAGGATTTTCAGCCGTTACCCGAACACCCACTTCAAGGGAAGTGTGGTGGGTGTAATTAACCGAAGCCTGTAAAATCACCACGTCTCCTAATTTAATAGGAGAAATGAAATGCAAATTATCCATGCTGGCTGTCACTGCAATGCGCCGGCAGTGGCGTTGGGCCACAATGGCAGCGGCTTTGTCTATCCATTCCATCACGCGCCCCCCAAAGGCACCACCCAAGACATTCGTGTCGGACGGTAACACCAAATGGGTAAAGGTTGCGTTAGAGGCCGAAGGGCTTTTGGGTTTTAACTTTGCCATGTTTAATTTCTCCGCAAAAAGTTAAGCAAAAAAAGGCAGCCAAAGCCATAGGCAATATATAAGGGGAGTTCGTTTTTCAAAACGTGGGCTGTGCCTAAACTTCCTAGAATAATGAGGGCATAGGTGAGTTGATTCACCGCCCTAGCTAAAATTTTGGTGCCTTTTTTATCGGGGGCGATGCGTAACGAAAGCTCCCCTTTATTAAGTTGTTTAAGAGTACGTTCTAGGGTGGCCGGTAGTTTTAAATAACTCAACAAAAGTTCTTTGACGGCCTCAGCTAGCAGATCTTTGAGCGTGCGATCTTTGCCCAAGACAAATTTTTCGGCATAGGGGATAACAATTTCTAAAGGATTTAACTTAGGATCGAGGTGGGTGACTAAACCAAATAAAACAATTAAGGTGCGTTCTAATAGGGCCCAGTCTTTAGGGATGTTAAAAGTTTGTAAAAGCTCTTTGAGGGAAATATCCATTTTTCGAAATTCAATCAATTCATCTAAGTGATTAATCTCGGCCAAATTAATTTTGATATTGCGCAAATCATCGATCTTAATATTTTTGATACGGTCGTAAAAAAATTCTACAAAACGATCAAAGATTTCTTCATTTTCAGTTTTGGCAATAAATCCCATTTCTTTTAAGGCCTGACTAATGATGCGATTATCGCGGCGAATAATGCCTTCAAAGAATTTGCCAATCCCCTTGCGCATGGGTTCAGAAATGGTGGCAGTGGCGCCAAAGTCCATGAAGACTATTTTGGGCGTAGCATTTGTGGCCTGTACCAAAAAATTTCCGGGATGAGGGTCAGCGTGATAAAGGCCATCAATAAAAATTTGTTTACAATAAGCATGGAGTAATTTTTGGGCTACCACCGTGGGGTCAAGACCTAATTTGCGAAGTGCTTCGGTGTTGGAAATTTTAACCCCTTCCATGAATTCTAAAGTAAGGATGTGAGGGCGGGTCCATTCTGGGTAAACCTTGGGAAACAGAAAATCAGGCTCGGTTTTAAAATTTTGGCGAAGCTTTTCAAGGTTGCTAGCTTCAATATGAAAATCGAGCTCTTCTTGCACCACCTCTTTGATTTCTTGGTAGATTTTTTTGAGCCCATATTGCGGAAAGAAAAGATGCAGCAAAGAAAAAATACGGCGTAAAATAACCAAGTCAGATTGGATGGTTTTTTCAATGCCCGGATACTGAATTTTGACAGCGAGTTTAGTGCCATCGGTTAAGCGTGCGATGTGCACCTGCCCAAGGCTTGCACTGGCAATGGGTTCGGTTTCAAATTGGGCAAAGAGCTCCAGCGGAGTTTTGCCAAATTCTTCTTGAAAGCGTTTTTCAATGAGGGGGTAAGGCGAGGGGGGCACGGCATCTTGTAACCCCTCTAACTCTTGGGTGAAATCGGTGGGCAGAAAGTTGGTCATGATACTCACCATTTGACCCACTTTAATAAACAGCCCTTTGAGGTGAAGGATGCTTGCCTTTAATAAGCGCGCATTGCGTTGGTGCACTTGAACAATGCGACCCGCCAATCTTGCCTTGCCAAAGATTTTTTTTAAAATGCTTAAGTATAAATAACTACCCAGGATTCTGGCGGTTATCCAGTAGGCGATCAAGAAGCGTAACGTGCTGGGTTGAGTGGGGCTTTTGGCCATGGCGCCAACTTAGCGGCAAACGCACAAAAGATCAAGAAATCCAATGGGAATCCAAGCAACTCATCGGGGGATGTGCCGACATGATTTTCATAACGGATTTTTATTTTCGTTTTCGAGGAGGTTCTTTGTATGGCTGGACCCGAGGGGATAGCACCATCATTATTCCCGCCCCCTTTAGCTATCCCTGATTTCAACCAATGGTTTGATTTTGATGCGGCTACGCTTACCTCGCCCCATCATCTAGAGCAATCCTATCAGGTATTTCAAAAATTAGTGCAGGGCCTGCAATCGGCGACAGAGCAGTTGCAACTCAATCCTGCGACTTTAGTACAGCCAGATTTTGTGGAACAACTCAACCAAGGGGTTTTTAGGATTAACCTAACCGTGCCATTAAAGGCCGGGGAATATGAAAAAGATATTTGGATCGAGCCAGGCACCGAGGCGAGTGTTGGCCTCTATATTATGAATGAAGGCTGGTTAGACCCTCAGGTGTTACGGTTATTAAAAGAAGGTGCCAGGTCAGAAGAGATTTTAAAAAGGCTCTCTGAACTTAATGAACCAGGGGGTAAGATTAGTTTGACGGTTAGTTTTTCAAAGCCGGTTTTACTTAAAAATCAATTTTTGTGGATTGATGCAAAGTTGAATAAATTACAGTGGATGATCGGGGGCAGGGTATGGGCCCATGCGAGAGCTTGGGGGATGATGCTAGCTCCAAGAGATATCACGGCTCAAGTGAGCGCAATACTCCTGGGGGAAGAAAGAGAACGATTAGATTTAACGCTAGGTGATGTGGTTGAGTTGATTCCACGCTTGCAAAGCGAATTTGGGGGGGAAGGGGAATGGGTCGCCATTCCATCGGGTGGTGGTTGCAGTTGTAATAAAGCGAGCCGATGGGTGCGGCGGTTGGCAGCCATGCCCGATTTGAGTGAAGCGAGTTATGCTTTAAGCCTCAATTGGTTGGCCAATTTTTCTAAATTATTCAAATTCCCTCTTCAATTAGAACACACTCAAGCCCCGCCTTTTATTCAAGGCAAGGGCTTAGATTTAGCCCAACCCGGTACTGCTAAATTTAATTTAGAAAAGCTGACCTTGGGAGGGGTTGATTTTTATGGGATTGAAGCAAAACTGACGTGGGATCAAGACGGTATGGTGGTTAACGGAAGTATTGCCTATGTTGAAAGTGAGAACCTTGCAATAGAACAAGGCGGTTTTCAATTAGGCGGGATAAAATTTTCGGATGTCAAAATTTCAGGGGATTTGTCTACCGTAACAGGAAAACTCGTTGTCGAAAATTTTAGTTTAAGTTCAGACATTATAGGTGGCCCTCTGCAATTTGACTTCGCGGTTCAAGAACAAGCTGGAGAACCGGCGATTGTTTTAAATAATTTTGAGCTTAAGTTAGATAAGTTTTCGCTTACTTCGGGCCTGCGTGATTTAGCACTTTCCGATGTCAACTTAGAAAAAGGTTATTTGCGGGTCGTGAAAAATGAAGGGGTTTGGCAGTATGAATTTGCGCTGACCCCAAGTTTCTTTTTAGAGGACCTGGCTTTTGGTTCCATCTTTTCCTTAGAAAATACTTATTTTCAGTGTGTTGATGTTTTGGGTTCAAAAGAATTTTCTCAAAATAGCAAATTAGAATTTTTAGGTTGTGAGTTAGATGGGCAAAGCTTAGCCCAATTGCATGGCAGCAGCTTTATTAAAATAAATCCTAAATTAGATTATCTTGATTATGCTCAAGTGGAATGGGCCGAAGAAGGGGTTCGTGTGTGGGCGGCTAATCTTCATTATTGGATAGAGGCGATGTTATCAGGCCTTATCCAAGGCCATTTAGGTATGGGGGGTGGGTTGGAGACATTCGATCTGCACCGTGACGCAGGGCCGCTGCAAATTCGCATGACGGGTTTTAACAATTGGATCGATTTTAATTTAAATACCCCTGCTGGTGAAATTGCAGCCCTTGGCAGGCAAAATTTATCAGAATTACATTATCATGGTGATGGCACAGCCTTGCGAAGTGTAGATGCAAAGAAATTTCGTTGGGATGGGTTGGCCACCGTTAACGCTCCTAAAATAAAGGGCCTGTATCATGGTATTCTTTCGGCGGATTATTTTCGCTGGAGTGAAGGCCAGCCTTCGGGTTTTGAACTCTATGGTTTTGAGGTTTTTAGCCAAGGCAAAATACAGGCGCAATTAGCCAAGGATAGGTTTAATTTTGAAGGCAGAATGGCTTTAGGCCAAGCCGATCTTCATGGTGAAGCTAGGCACAAATTTCACGGCACGGTTCAACAAATGCAAACCCATGGAATTTTAAAATACGTGGGCTTGCCCTTATCAGGTACTTTCTTGGTGGATTTTTCTTGGGGAGAAGCGGGCTTTGGTGCCAAAGCCGCATCGCCTTTAAGGTATCGTTTGCATTCTGACGATGGTGGCAAAATTTCGGTGCGTGGTACTTTATATAAAGACGATCTTAAAACCCGCATCAATTTTTACCCCGGGCTCATCGCTAAGGTGAATGAGGTTCGATTTGGGCCTCGATATTTTACGGGGCGAGGGCGAGGGAGTCTCGGAGGTAATTTTATTCCCAATGCTTGGAACCCTACCAGCACGATTCGCATTTTCGATGAGCAAGGGAAAGCTAGAATTTTTGATTTTATATGTAAGCGGCATGGGGAGATTCGCTTAATGCCGACGCTATATTTTGGGGATGATGTGTGTAAATTAAAAGGCAGATGACATGGCACCGCCTGAGTTCAAGACCATTCATTCGACAGCTTCCGTCGCCGACGGGTTTCCCAGCGGTGCTCGGACCGAAACGGTCCTCCGCTCCGGTGGGATCCCTCCCTCTGGCGCCGATCTGCCGAATCAATTTGCTCAATTTAGGTATGCGGGTTACTGGCCACCATCCCACGAACCACCTATTGATAAGAGCATATTAGTCAGAAGTGTTCCTGACCTATCGACCATTCAATTAAAAGATGTATTGTTGAACCTAAGCGAAAGAGTAGAGAGACTTCGCGTGCATGTTCGAATCCCTTTGAAACCTGGCCCCTATGATAGCCAGGTGCAAAATGATTTTATCCAATTGGGCTATGATGTCGAGCCAGGTTTTGCCGATGTTTGGGTGGAGATAAAAGATGGAAAATTTACTAAGCTAGAAATGGATTTTAATCGGCATATTCGGCTTAGGGTTGATAAATTGGCCATCCCTATCTTGGGTTTGCCTTTGGCTTATTTGGGTAGCCAACTACCCATCGATCGAGTTTACATGGTGACTCACGATGAAGAGGGTCGATTTGAAGGTAGGGTCTTTTTAAAATCAGAAGTTTCTGTTGAAATCACCGATACCTTGGCAAAGTTTTTAAACTGGCCTAAAGATCGTTTGCCGCTGACCCTGGTAGAATGGGCGAAAGCCGTTGTTGATCGCATAGAAGGCAATGTTAAAGTTCAAGGCACGAGCCCTTACGATATTCAGTTTATCGATTATAAAAATGCGATTGTAGAATGGGGTCAGGTCCAGCTAAAGCCTGGCCCCATTAAACTGGCCGACTTTGAATTCACCATTAGCCCTAAAGCCAATATCTTCAAAGTTCAAAAGAGTACTCGAGATACAATTTATGTGGGCCCTTGGTTTTTACAAGGCCTGCGATGGAATCAGGGTGCTTTCTCTTTGGGCCCCATAGGGGGCAGCCCTTTTAAATTGGAACTACGAGAGGATGGTGCCATTCAAGCCCACTCCATGCCTTATAAAAAATTTCCAGGCCTGTGGCTAGGCGCGAGCGAAGTGAATTTTGCAGAATGGAACGTGCTTGCTGAAATTAAAGATCACCTGCAATTGCAACAGTGGGGGTTGCATTATCACAAAAAACAATTTCAATTTAAGGTAGATGGTTTTGAATTAACCCATGCGCTTATCAAACAAGGTGCTCAGTATGCTGTGGTAAAAGAGCTAAAAGCAATCTCGGTAGGGTTGGGTCAACATGCAGCTGATTTAAAATTAACAGACGCGTCTTGTCAGATGGGTGCGCTTCGTTTGGAACAGGGGGCACGTTTTTTGCAGTTAGATTCGGGGCAATTTCAGCATTTTAATGTTGCCTTGCAGCCTCGTGTGCAAATAACCGGCGAAATTACTGAACTCAATTTTAAAGAAGGTCAATTAGGGCAATCACTCGACAACGTGGATTTGAAATTACGCCCTTCTCGAGTGGGTGGTTTTAAGATGCGATGGGATGATGGGGTGGTTCACTTAGAGGGTGAGGAGGCTTGGGTTGATCTCAACCTCGATGATGTGGGTGTGACCCTTGGCAAAACCGGGATTGCCTTTCCTTTAAACACCGACCTTCTTTTCAGGGGTATGAGGTTGGTAGGTAAAGTAAAACATGTCGAATTAGGTCATGTATGGGGTGAGGCGCCGATGGAATTTAAAATGGAATCGGCATTGACTTTAACTGCCACGGGTCGGGGAGAAATCGAAAGTCAGCAATCCATCAACCGGTTTAACTTCAAAGTCGAAAATTTGCGGACTCAAAGTGAAATTTACGGATTACATCTGATCGATTGGAAATTTCAAAAAGGGAATTTGGGCAAGGCCGAATTTGAAACCCACGAACTCACCGGGCAAGTCATAGGCTTGGGTGGCCCTGAGGTGATCGTTGACCAAGCCTATCATTTTAAGGCAGGGTGGCAGTCGGTTAATTTAGATTTAAACCTAGTGGAAAGGTTAGCCGATCAGAATGTAGCTTTGGGAGAAATGATTGCCATGTTTGCATCGCTTGGGCTAAAAACCAGCCAAATTAAAATTCATCTTAACCCTGAAAGGCATTTGAATGGCGGGCAAGGTAGCGGTTCGGGGGATCGTCATTTGTTAGCCACTCATTTGGATTTGTTTGGGGATCAAAGTGGGTCTCGAGCCTTGCTTTTTTGGGATCCTAAACGCAAGAAAGTTATGATGGATTTTTATGGGGGCAAGCTGGAATTTGAAGGGAAATCAAAAGATACCCAAGTTAAGTAAAATTGTGAGGTCATCATGTTGATACGAGTTTTTTCTATTCCTAGCGAAGGTATAGATGTTCCCTTAAACAAGGCAGAGGAGTGGGTCCAAACTGCCCTGCAGGTTGCATTGGGTGGGCTTTACTCTTCTAAAACCAATCTAGTGGGTCACTTAAATGTAACGAAGACGGGTGACAACGTAACCCTTAAGGGTCATGGGTCGATTCGTGTAGAACCTACTTGCAATCGTTGTTTAGAAACCTCTGATTATACAATGGAAGTGCCTCTCTATCGGCATTTGACCCCTTTGGAACAAGGCGCTCATCATCATAAACAGGTTTCGAGTGAGCCCAAGGAAATTGAATTACAAGTCGATGACCTCAATTTTTCTTATTATCAAGGCGAAGAAATCGATTTAGGCAATTTTCTTACGGAAGAAATTGTTTTGGCTTTACCCATGCTATTTCTTTGTTCCCCAGATTGCCCAGGGCTTTGCCCCCATTGTGGTATCAATCTTAAACATCAGCGCTGTGCTTGCAACCAAGAAAAGGTGGGGTCCCCTTTTGGAGTATTAGAAGGCATTAAGATCAAAAAAAAATAATTGGCATTTATGGTTTGAATACACTAGAATCCGTCAAAATTTTGTGGGTTTTGACAGGGGGATTAATTGAGAGGAATAGCATCATGAAAAAAACAGTGAGTCGATTATGTTTGATGATGGGGTGGTTAGGTTGGCTAGCCAATGTGGGGCATGCCCAAACCTTTCTTAATAGTGATGTGGGGGCAGAAAATGAGTTGGTGGTTTGTGATGATGCCGGGTCTTCGAGTGGTACCACCGCTTGTGATACCATTAGTTCACCCACCACGGCCGATGCCCATTCAATTCACTGTGGGTTCATTGATAACGACGTCTATCTCGATTGTGTCGTGGCAACTTCCTCTGAAACCAGCGATAGTGCCGGTAACACCATCGATTTTGGTTGGTTGCGCAATTTAGGCACTTCGGCAACGCAAGGGTCCGATCAGTTTACGACCATTGTTAATGTTACTCTGCCAAATTTTGGTGGTGAGGATGTTTTTGTGCGCCATGGCACGTTGTTAGTTCGCAACCAAACCCCCACCGGGCTTACTGGTGCCACCGTGACAACGGGTGTTGATGGAAGCAACGGTGAAGATCCCATCATTGTTGGTGTGGATACGCCCTTTATGGGTGGGTCTGAAATTATGGCCATGGGTTTTTCGGCTTCGAGCGGTTTTAGCGAAGGCACATTAGCTGCGGCTTCTTCGGATGATGCTGCCATCATTTCAGGCACTCAAAATCCCATCAATTTATACAGCACTAACACTCCCACCACAGCAGGGGGTGAAAAATCAGCGGCCCTTTTTGATTGTGATGGAGATGGTGATTTAGATGTGGCCGTAGCGGTTCGAACGGGTTCGGGGCCTTTTGGGGTATCGATCAATGCTTCGATTAACACAGGTTCATCATTGGCTGATGTGGCTGCGGCCAACGTCTCAGCCACTAATTTTTCTGAAAACCCGCTGCAAGGGGCGAGCCTTACGGTCGGTAATTTCAATTCTTCCACCGATAGCATCCCCGATATTGCCCTGGCGGTGAATGGCCCCAGCACCAACGAACCTCTCCATTTATGTACGGGCACAGGCACGGCGAATGCTTGCACTTTCACCTGTTCTGAAATTGTCGATCTTCGTGATTTAGTGGGTGGGGCTGATTTTGACCCCTCTTCTATTACGAGTGGAGATTTTGATGGCGATGGGTTTCAAGATGTAGCTGTAGCGGGTCAAACCGGGGCCTTAGGTGTTATTATTTATGTTTTCGGTACGGGTGCAACGCTCGATAGTTCCACCGCAGTCAATGTTACGCCTACGGCAACGGGATTTACGGCCTTAACCGTGGGGCAAATTGTCACAGGATTTTTTAACACCGATACCGTGGCCGATGTGGCTTATACCATGTATCTACCCACTGGCACGACTCCGGGTGCCATGTTGAATGTCATTAATTCAACCGGAGATCGTAGTTTGGGTTCTCCCGAAGAATTGCCATTAACGAGCACGAGTGAAGATCATTATTTTAGCGATGTCTTAGATGCCGTAGAATTCGACCGCTGTGGGGGCGATGATATCGTGGCCCTCTATAATCAGGAATCCGCTGGTGCCAACGGCGATGCCCGTATGATGGCCGTGTGGTGGAATCAAAACGAAACCCCAACCGCTACCATTAGTAGTAGTTTCCCCAGTGGTGAGGTGGGATTAGGTGGGCGTACCACTTTAACAGCAACTTGTGTTGATTCAACTCAAGACCCCATGACCTACACCTGGTCAGCCAGTTGTAGTGGGGGCAGTGGGACCTTTGCCACCAGTTCAGGCACGATTGCAGCGGGTACTGTCACTAACGATGTTTCAACAACTTTTACTGGAGATGTCGCCGGTAGCTGTACGATTACCTTGACATGCGCAGACCCTTGTGGTGCATCTAACGCTAGTACGGCCACGGTAAACATTTTGAGTAGTCAGGTTTGTGGAGACGGAGCGGTGCAAGGCAGTGAGGCTTGTGATTCTGGAGTAGCCGGTGGGAGTTCCACTTGTAGTGCGAGTTGCACGATTCAATTTGGTGGTGCCCCGGCTTATACCCAAGGTAGTACCTTATGGTCTTGCTCGCTAGCCCGCAATTCAGATTTTACAAATAGAAAGGAGAATCTATTTATGTGGGGATCTTTTGGTATTTTATTATTAATGTTTTGGCGATTTAAAAAACAGGGTTTTTTGGTGCTCTTTTTCTTGGCCTGGTTGGCCCAGCCTGCCTATGCCTTGACCAATAGTTTTAGTATCAATAATTTCAAACCTACCATCGACGATTCTGATTTCTTTACCGTGTATACCGCCAACACCTTACGCAAGCGTGATTTTCATGTGGGCCTTTGGTTAGATTATGCAAAAGATCCTTATGAATTCGGTAACAGCAGCTTTAGCAGGGTTTCAGGCATTGTTGACCACCTCGTGACGGCTAATATTGTGGGTAGTTATGGGGTACTCGATTGGTTTAATGTTGGGGTTCGGGTTCCGGTTTATTTAGTTGAAACCATCAATGCGCCTCTATTATCCCTCGATGAAAGCAATGTGGCCTTGGGTGATGTTGAATTAATGACCAAATTTCGTCTCCTCGATCGTGAAGAACACCGGGTTGGCATTTCAGTCATGCCTTTTGTGACATTTCCCACCAGTACCGATAGCCGTGATTATTTGGGGAATGGCAGCTTTTCGGGTGGGGCCAGGTTAATCTTAGATACAAAAATTGTTGATCGCGTCACTTTGGCACTCAACGTGGGTTACGAAGTACGTAAACCCTTTACCGACTCGGGTGGTTTGCAAATCGACGATCGATTTTTGGCGGGCTTAGGGGTGGGGGTTGATATCATTAAATACAAACTTAAGTTTATAGCCGAGGCCGATACCACCACCGTGGCCGAAGATTTTTTTAGCGTTCGGCGCAAAACACCTCTCGAAGTAAGAGCAGGTATACGTTACGTGTTGGCTGATCGCATTGACCTTAACCTTGGCGGTGCCATGGGGCTTACCAATGGTGTAGGGTCGCCTGAATTTCGTATTTTGGCCGGGGCTAGTTATACCAAACGGCCACTTGCATCAGCTACGCTGAAAGATGACGAAAATGAAGTTACCATTGGTGATGAGTTAACCTCGAAGGTGTCTGATCGTATTTATTTTGAATACGATAGTGACAAAATTCGAGATATTAGCCGGCCCACTTTAGATAAAGTAGCGGCCTTTATTAAGGCACACCCTGAGATTACGGCCATCCGTATTGAAGGCCACACCTGTGACTTGGGTAGTGATGCCTATAATAAACGTTTGTCTCAGAAGCGTTCTGAAGCGGTTCGTGCCTACATGGTTAGCCAAGGTGTTCCGGCAAGTATTATGAAATCAATTGGGTTTGGTGAATCAAAACCAATCGTTGAAAATAAAGATGAGCCTTCCCGTGAGCAAAATCGCCGAGTGCAGATGTTTGTTGAGGCAATTACCGAAGATGTTCCACAATCGAAATAGTTTGTGGGGCACCTTTTAAAATAAAGCTTATTGACTTTGAGAAGGGGCTTTAGTACAAGCCCCTCTTTGGTGAAAGAACATGCCAGTACCTAAGCGAAGAAAATCAAAGTCGAAAAAGGGAATGCGTCGAGCCCATCAGCATTTAGCGGGCATGAGCATCTCACTTTGCCCTCGTTGTAAAACCCCCAAATTACCGCACCACGTTTGCACCCATTGTGGATATTACAAAGACCGCGATGTGTTGAAACTTGAGGAGCAATATTAACTCTTATGTCCACAGAAAAAAAGATTATTCAAATTGTTGCAGAACAATTGGGGTTAAGTGAAGATGAAGTTCAAAAAGATGCAGCCCTCATCGATGACTTGGGTGCTGATTCGCTCGATGTAGTTGAGTTGGTCATGGCTTTAGAAGAAGAATTCGAAATGGAAATTCCCGACGAAGATGCCGAAAAGATTGTTAAGGTTTCCGATATTATTGATTATGTCAAACAGCGAACCCAGTAAGTAATTCTCTATGGGGCATGAAACCTCTGAAAAAGTTCCAGATGCAAGGCGCCTGCAGATCAGCAACCGGAGCGTACATGCAAGTACGTGAGGATTGCTGATTTGCAGGCAACGCCGCAGATGGAATTTTTTCAGAGGTTTCATTTATGAAGATTGCCCTGGCTTGTGACCACGCCGGTTTGAGTCTCAAAGCAGCCATCTTGCGTTTTTTAAACAGCCGTAAAATTGAAGTTTTAGATTTTAGCCCCCTTAATTCTGACCGGGTTGATTACCCTGACTATGCTATTCGAGTGGCTGAAAAGGTGTCGCGGGGCGAGGCCGATGCAGGTGTTTTGGTTTGTGGCACTGGCATTGGCATGTCCATCGTGGCTAATAAATATAAAGGGGTGAGGGCTGCGGTAGTTTCGGATGTTGAAACCGCTAAACTTACCAAAGAACATAACAATGCCAATGTGATTGCCTTAGGGGGTAGGCTCCATTCCCCTGAAAAAGCCACTCAAATGATAGCGGCTTGGTTAGATGCAAGCTTTGCGGAGGGGAGGCATCGCGTGCGGCTCGATAAAATTCAATCCATTGAAAAAAAGATGAGCTACATTCAAAGTATTGACCCGCAAGTTTATGAAGCCATTGAGTTAGAAAAGGCGAGGCAAGAATATCACCTGGAATTAATCGCCAGTGAAAATTTTGTAAGCCCAGCGGTCATGGAGGCCCAAGGCAGTGTATTGACCAACAAATATGCCGAAGGTTATCCAGCCAAACGCTATTATGGTGGTTGCGAATATTATGACATCATTGAAAACTTGGCTATTGATCGCGCTAAACAATTGTTTGGGGCAGAGGCGGCTAATGTTCAACCACATTCCGGCTCGCAAGCCAACATGGCTGCTTATTTGGTGGCGTTAAAACCGGGTGAAACCGTTTTAGGTATGGACTTGAGCCATGGTGGCCATTTAACCCACGGGGCCAAGGTTAATTTTTCAGGGTTTCTTTTTCATGCGTTTACTTATGGGGTGAAAGAAGATTCAGGTCTATTAGATTATGACCAAGTGCGTGATTTAGCCAAAACGCATCACCCCAAGCTCATTGTGGTGGGGGCCAGTGCCTATGCGCGGAAAATCGATTTTAAACTTTTTAGAGAAATCGCCGATGAAGTAGGGGCCAAACTTTTAGCCGACATTGCGCATCCGGCAGGGCTCGTGGCGGCAGGTTTACATCCAAGCCCAGTGCCTTATTGTGAATTTGTGACGAGCACGACTCATAAAACCCTGCGCGGGCCTCGCGGGGGTTTGATTTTGTGTCGCCAAGAATTTGCCAAACCCATCAATAGTAAAATCTTTCCCGGTATTCAGGGTGGGCCCCTAATGCATGTGATTGCTGCAAAGGCTATAGCCTTTCAAGAGGCCTTAAAACCTGAATTTAAAAAATATTGTGAGCAAGTGATTAGCAATGCCCAAAAGTTGGGGGCAACGCTTATGGCGCAAGGGTATAAGCTGGTTTCGGGTGGCACCGACAATCATTTGATATTGGTCGATCTTAAAGACAAGCCCATCACGGGTCAGCAGGCCGAAGAGGCCTTAGGGCGAGCAGGCATTACCGTTAATAAAAATACCGTGCCGGGTGAAAAGCGGTCGCCGTTTGTCACCAGTGGCATGCGGATTGGCACACCGGCCGTTACGACACGAGGCATGAAGGAATCTGAAATGGAAATGATTGGTAACTGGATTGTGAGTATTCTCAACGAGATCAATAATAATGAACTGCAGAAGAAAATTAAACAACAAGTTAAAGAACTGTGTACCCAATTCCCATTGTATAGAAAATAGGAAGCAATCTTCCATATTATGAAATGCCCTTTCTGTTCATCCCTCAATAACAAAGTCATCGATTCGCGGCTTTCGCAAGAGGATAGCATTGTACGTAGACGAAGGGCCTGTGAGGCCTGTGGCAAGCGGTTCACCACCTACGAACAAGTAGAAGAGACTTTTCCCCTCGTGGTTAAAAAAGATGGGCGGCGTGAACCCTATGATCGTAACAAGGTCATCGTGGGTCTGCAAAAGGCCACTGAAAAACGCCCCATTTCGGTCGAAACCATCGGAAAGGCGGTCAGTGATATTGAAGGAGAAATTTTAGATAGAGGGGAAAAAGAGGTGGCTTCGCACTGGATTGGCGCATTAGTCATGAACAAACTTAAAGTATTAGATGAGGTAGCCTACGTGCGATTTGCCTCGGTCTATCGTTCGTTTAAAGACGTGGGAGAATTTGTGACCTTGATCAAAAATCGCAATCGGTTATAAGAGCAGTATGTCATTGAGACCGTCCGTCATCCCGGGCTCAGACCCGGGATCCATGATGATTAAATTCATGCACCAAGCCATTCATTTAGCCTTGAAAGGCCAAGGCCTTACTTCCCCCAATCCCATGGTAGGAGCGTTGGTGGTTAAGCAGGGTAAAGTTATTAGTGAAGGTTATCATCATAAAGCTGGCAGTGATCATGCGGAACTCATTGCCCTAAAAAAGGCCGGAGCCAGAGCCCTTGGGGCGACTCTCTATGTTACGTTAGAGCCTTGTTGCCATACCGATAAACGCACGCCACCCTGTACCGAAGCTATTTTAAAATATGGGGTGAAAGAAGTGGTCGTGGGAACCTTAGATCCCAATCCTAAAGTATCGGGCAAAGGCGTTCGATTTTTACGCAAGAATAAAGTTAAAGTAAAAGTTGGAATATTAAGAGAAGTCGCAACAAATCTTAACAAGGCTTATAACAAGTGGATCCAAACCCGGCTCCCTTATGTGCTATTAAAATCGGCCATGAGTTTAGATGGTAAAATTGCTCTAGCCAACGGCCGGTCGAAGTGGATCACGGGCGAAGCCGCTAGAAACCATGCCCATCAGGTGCGGGCTCGGGTCGATGGAATTTTGGTTGGCATAGGGACGGTACTAGCCGACAATCCCTATTTAACGGTGCGACTTCAATCTTCTAAAAAAATCCGTCAGCCACGCCCTATTGTTTTAGATCCCAAATTGAAAGCCCCTTTAAACAGCCATGTGGTGCGCCCTGGTGCTATTTGGATCGTCAGCGAAAATGCACGTAAAAATCAATTTATCAAAATTAAAAAGCTACAACAAAAAGGCGTTCAGGTTCTTCCCTGCCCAATGAAAAACAAAAGTTTTGTATTGTCGGAATTATTACGCCACTTAGGCGCCATGAATATCACCTCCATTTTAGTAGAAGGCGGCGCCACCACCATCACCCATTTTATGAAGTCAAAATTGTGGGATGAATATTGGGTCTACCAAGCCCCCAGCCTCATTGGCAGTGATGGCCTTAATGCAATTCATGATTTGCAATTGTCTCTAAAATTAATCCACCAACAATGCATTGGCCAAGACCATTTAAAAATCTTTTTGCCCGCATAAATCGACCGTTTTTAGTTTTGGTTTTTTAGAAGATTTTGATTTTGTTAAAACTTCTTTTCCCACCCGTGCCCATTGGGTAATGGTTTCACTAAAGTAAATAAGCTTGTTTAACCCCTTTATTTTGTTTAGATATTAAGCATGGAATCAAAAATTACCCAGGCACTTGGTTGGTTTCAACAAGGAAAAGATTCAGAAGGGAAAGAGATTGTCTGTTCAAGTCGTGACATTTTTCAAGGTAGGTTAGATTCAATGCTGAGGCAATTGATACAACAAACATCTAAAGAGGTAGAAATCTCCCTTTTTACAGCGATAATAGGAGAGTTAGGGAATAACTGTTTTGACCACAATTTGGGTCAATGGCGTGATATTCCGGGATGTTGGTTTGCATATGGTTTCGAATCAAATTATTTGTGGAGTGTCGTTGCCGATCGGGGCCAGGGGGTTCGTTCTTCTTTGGGGCATATTTTACCCGATATAAAAAGTGATGAAGAGGCATTAGAGATTGCTTTTCATAAAAAACTTTCTGGCCGAAGTTCCGAAAAAAGAGGGAATGGGCTCAAGTTTGTTCGTGGTCTCATTAATGGTGATAGGGCAAGGGGGCTTTTGTTTACTTCTGGGAATGCAGTAAAGATTTTTGGTGGGCTTGAAAATAAGATCAAAACAATTTTTCAAACAAAAAAAACCAATGGCGTTGGGGCCTTTATTTTTGTATTATTTCAATTAGAAACATGAAGATCAAAATTAAAAAATTTGGAGACATGCTTGTTTCAAGGCCTGCGGGGCACGATGCTTTTTTGGTCATCAAATCTTATTTAAAGCCTTCCTCAAAATCGGAAATTATTGAGCTTGATTTTGCAGGGGTTAAAGTGATGACTCCTTCTTGGTTGGGCGAGGTGTTGCAGGGGCTTAACCAGGAATTCGGCGATCGTGTTCATTGCCTTCCTTCCAATAATCCAACGGTGATTGAATCTTTAAAGGTTCTAGAAGACTAACCTCAGCGATTTACCGTGTTCCCCTGTGTCACAACCCTAGATAATTCTAAGGAACCATTTGAGTTAGGGTGTCGGTTGCAGGGTCTAATTCATAGAGGGTTGAAGCACAGGAGCGTAGGGTGGTGGAGAGTTCTTTGCAACTATCAGTTCGGAGGATGAACTTTTTTAGTTTGTTGTTGATAGGTCGCAGGGACAGCTTCTTATCAACAATTTCCTTGGAATTTAAGGCTTCAATTTCTGCAATTTTGATTTTGGCGCTAGTGTTTAAATTAACTTTCCATACAGTAGCAGTGTCGTGTTCAATATAATATCCCCACTCATCTTTAATATTAGAGGGTTCAAACACCCAACCCTGATACGGGAATTTACTAATGGGCAGGGGTGTTTTTGATGAAAGGTCCGTGGGAAGTATGACTTGTTGATAGATTGCATAAGCATAAGGTTGATAGCTTGCATAAGAAGGGCCTTTCACAGTTTCAGACAATAAAATCCATTGGCCGTTTTGACTGATTTCTATACGTGCAGTGTGTTGCTTATTGGCCACCGTAAATGTGGCAAGAGTGGCGATACTGGAGACGGAACCCGTTTTTAGATGATGGACGTAGAAGGTTTCTGGGAGTACCGGTGCAATTAAAGTGGCTCCGTCGTTGGAGAGGTAAAAAAGACCAATTTTTAGAGAGGTCCCAGTTTTGCTAGGGGCAATGGCCATTTGAGGCCCCGTGAGAGTTTTAGGAGAGCTAAATTTATAAGTGTTAAGCTTAACAGGGTTAGGGTCGAGGGTACTTGCAACATACAGGCTACCTTCAGCAGATGTCCAATAGAGAAGATGATCAGGCCTTGACCAAACGGCGGGCCAAGCCAGAAGATTCGGGGGTGGTTCTAAGGGTTGTAATTGTTGAGTATCAAGTTCGACGATGTAATACTTATATTCCTCTCCGTAAATTTTTCTGAGCACAAAAAAACCAGAGTCTGAAAGTACATCCATGTCAGGTGGAAAATCATAATAGTCGTTGGCAATCAAACTCTCAACAAAGTAGGTTTGTAAATCTGGGATAATATTTTCAGTAGGGTCTTTAAGGGTAATAGCCTCGGTTGTTTTGGCTCCTACACTGTAGCGGAATAAATGGATTTGATCCTCTTGCTCCCCTGTGAAATAAAGGGAATTTTTATAAAATTCAATGGGATCTGTCTTTCCTTCAAACAAGATATGGTCAGTTTTGGCCAAAGCATCGTAAAGAAAGATGAAGTTTAGGATTTTTTTGCTCGACCAAAGAATAACCACCCGCTTGGGTATGGGTATAGATTCTTTCCGTTGTGGAAAAAGCAAGCAGGGTTTCATCGGCATTAACGGTAATATTAGAATCAATCTGGGAATTGGCGAAATCAGATTGGGCCGTAGCTGGGCCTTGGATTGATTCCTGAAGTCCTTGTTTCGATCCACAGCCGTAGGTTATTAATGGAGTTATAAAGATTGAAGCCAGAGTAAAATTTTTAACTAATCCCATACCATAAACTACCCCTTTTTAATTTTTTTCAGCCTAAATTAACATCGTCGATGTATAGGGTGGTGGTTGCTGATTGTCAAGCTATGGATTAGGTTTTTGTATACAGCTTGTATACGTTTTGTTAACTGATACGTCCTGAAATTATCCTTTTGACGAGAAAAGAGACAAGATGAATCCCTTTCCTCTCCTCACTAAATCTCAATGGCCATTGGGCCCTCCACGCAGACTTTACTTGATGGAGTTTCCTCAAAATACAAAGAGCATTCTAAAAATCAACTATATTGTGTTTGTGATCTTGGCAGTTGCTGCAATCACGTTTATTCCAGTTGTGAGTATTTATTATTATCATGCTTGGACAATGAGCCTAAAATTTTCATTGATGAAGAAAGAGCTCCTTGTCCTCAGTCCATGGGTCATCGTTTGTTTCATAATCGTTTTTTATGTAATCATTCGTGGTCCCTATCGTCCTTCCCCTTACTGGTGGATCCATAAAAAAGAGATGGAACGTCGAGAATGGTTGTTGAAATATGGCGAAGTGTCCTCTGCCAAGATCATCAGTCTAGCCGTGTTTAGAAGACAAGCTTTTTCCCCGCGCACTTGTAGAGTAATTTATGAATTCTCAGTGGATCAAGGTCAGACAAAAATTGAGGGAAAGGATTATCATCCCAATCATCTATGGAAGGTTGTGAAATCAGAGATGGTCGTCCCTGTGTTTTATGACCCCAAGGATCCAAAATCGAATGTGCTTTATATTTTCTCTCGGTCTGCTTTTTGCCCATCTAAATTTTAACAAATTCTTTCCGACATGATGATGCTGTTAGCTAAATTTTAAAAATGCACTAAATAAACTTTAAAAGTGCACTTTTTTAACATCCTCTTGTTTAAGGGTGTACTCGCCCACCAATTTATTTTCATCCCAGATTCTTACTTTGACGAGTTTTGTTTTTGGATCCAGA
>JACPFA010000035.1 GCA_016183235.1 Deltaproteobacteria bacterium | reverse complement strand
GTCTGGAACGTTCTTGAAAAAGATCTGCCCAAGCTCAAGTTCAAAGTCGATCAAATACTATCAAACTTATCACTGTAAGGTCAGCAGGTCTCTTTGCCAAGCCTCAGGGCAGGTTTTATCTCTGATTCCCATAAACCTGTCTCATGTCAAGACTTGACCCCTTTGAATTTGCTGTGTTTCATTAGGTTATATGCACGTATGTACGTAAGACTTAACCCAATTTCAATCAATCATCCAGTAGGATGAGATTTCTGCAGTGATTGTCCGCTTATACGACGGTAATGACTGAAAAACGTACCTCCGTCATACCTCCGCTGCTGATTCCCATAAACCTGTCTCATGTCAAGACTTGACCCCTTTTATTTTATTCCTGATTTCCAAATACTGTATTTCCTGTAGAACCTGGGGCAATAAACAAACCACCTTCTTCATTCCATCTTAAATCATTGTTAGTAATAGTATTATTGTCACCTCCTCCTACTATCAGTCCCCATTCTTTATTATTATGAATCTCATTACCAGTAATCACATTATTGCTACTATCCAAATATATACCATCACTATTACAATTTATAATTGTATTCCCAATGATATTTGCACGTGCTCCATCAGCCAAAAGAACATTTTTACCATCAATATTATTATTAAGTATTTCTGTAAAACCACTCCAACTGCCCAATACAATTGCAGAACGAAAAAACAGTAAAGCTGTATCATTTGGATCTCCTGCAATATTGCAATTTTCAATTTTATGCATATTACCACCACCACTAATCAAGATACCTAAACCGATTTTTTTAAGATCTAAGTGATGAAAATAATTATTGCTACTATCTTCACTTCGAATAGCTATGTACGCGTCCATAGTAATATATGCAACTTCATTATTGCTACCACCACGCTCTTTTATCCCATTGTGATTATGATAACCTTTTATCTTAAAACCAGCTAGATAGATTTGATTTACTTGATTTAATAAAATTACAGTCTGCTCTTGATCCGCCGTAATCCCAGCACCATCCAAAATAACTGCGCCTGGAAAATAATTTCCATTTGAATCTTCTACCCCTGCACCAATTACATCGACACCTTGCACATTTTTAATTTCCAATTTGGCTCGGGTATAAGTGCCGGGGCAAACTCTTAATTTATGATTAACCACATAGGTTTGATTATTATAAAGTGGCTTCACGTTGGAGTCGTTATCATCGCAATCTTTATCCGAAAACCATCCATCGCCATCATTATCAACCGGGGCTTGGTTTACATTATGCACTAAAATATTCATATTTCCTGAATCCGATAATATTCCATCACTCACCACAAAATTAACTTCATAAAGCCCTGCCTGATTGTAGGTAGGTGTCCACAAAAATTTCCCCGTATTTTTATTGAGTGATGCGCCAGCAGGTAAATTGCCAGATGTAAAAATTAAGGTATCCTTATCTGCATCAAAGGCAGGCAAGGTAAACTCAAGTTTTTGCCCCTCATTCACTTCTCGATCGTCTAGAACTCCAAATTCAGGCGGATGGTTAAAGACTGATGTGTCACCATCATTATTTGGTACTAACAAAGCATCGCCACTAGATGAAGCATCTTCAGAGACGCTAGATGAAGCATCTTCAGAGAATTGACTGTCAGTTTCCACAAACCCACCACCACTGCTTTTATTACACCCCTGAAACGCACCAATGGCACGGAAAGGTAATTTGCCTACTTCTGCGTAGGCATGGATGATCCAAGGGAGTTCTATGTGTTTTTGGTCTTTTGGTTTAACGCGAATGGGGCCGCTGGTGTAGTGTTCACGGGCTTCGTCCATGCGTCGTGAATAAGTGATATTAGGGAAACGGTTATACTCCCATGGTTTATAATTTTCTACTCGTTTTAAAACAATTTCATGAGGAGACCCTTTTAGAGGTGTTGGGGGAGTATCAACTAATTTTTCAAATTGATTATAAACAAGAAGTGATGCTTGGACAAACGAATCGATGCGCTGTTGAAGCGGGTTCAACACATGTTGTTCTACAAAACACCCTAACTTTGTTAATGGATTGATTTCTTGGGATTGATTTTGATTACATTCAATACGGGTCATAGGGCCTCCTCCTAATTTACTTTTCAGTTACTACGTCCCTTAACCCGCATAAACCCTATTGAAAAATCTTTTTTACTGCCCGGCTGGCACAGGTTGCAAAGCCCCTTTAATAGCTAAATACATGCGTGCTGGGTCAGTACTACCAGATTCCAAAAAGAAGAACAGAATCGTACCTTCGTCATACTTTTATTATTATTGCTCTGCCCCCCTTACAAACTACTCTTCATATACTATTGTATTAGGGTTATTGTCGTAAATTTGATTTCCAGGCTGGTAAAGTTCCACTGAAATTGGTGTTTCTGTCATTGTAAGATCATTATTGTGAATTTTGTTGTTCCCTTCACGAACACGAATACCTTTAGTCTCACTAACAATTACATTGTTGTAGACCTCATTATCCGAATCAATGGTTAAGGCAGCATAATTACCACATTGATTGTGAATAGTGCTGTTTTTTAAGACACTGCCACTGCCTAACGAAAACACATCACCAAGATTGCCTTCAATGGAAATATTATCAAAAATAGTACCCCACCCTGCTTCAATGTTTGGAATGCCACTCGGAGTAACAGGTGTACAACCTACCGTATTAACAAGTTCTACATCTTGAATCGTATTGTTATCACTCCCATCATCCAAATAGATTGAAGAACCATTATAAATTTTAAAACCTCTTAATAAGTTATTATCAGAACCAAATAGGATAAATAGACTCCAGGGCTCGTCAGATGTAAGCACGCCATATCCATCGTCAATCAAATTGTATTCATATTCAAAAGAAAGATTTTCAAAAGTATTATTATTTGAACTGTTCACCTGCACTCCTGTGTGTCCACGAAATGTAAAACCGGTTATTGTAACCCCAGTACAATTCCCCATTTCCATCGGTTGACTCCAAAATATTCCTCCTTCACTATTTACACCTACATGCTTACCATCTAAAATAACATTTTCTCCCTTTATTACTACGTTTTCTGCTCCCCAAATTGAAATTTGAATATTTTTGTAAATTCCAGGACAAATAGTTGTATCTTTTACTGGATGAAAGGGCCTACCGTCTAAATGATAAATTTCTCCATCTTCTGGACTAACGCATGGAGCTTCTTCCTCTGGCTTAACAGGAGGCTCTGCTGCTGTGACTTCAATTGAAATTGTTTGATATGTTTCTTCTTGTCCATCGTAGACCCTTATAACGAGCTGATAAAATCCAACTTGATCTTCAGTTGGAGTCCAACTTAACTGCCCAGTTTCTCTATCTAGGGTAATACCTTCAGGAAGATCTTTCTTATTTGACAAATAAAAAAATAAATCATCCCCATCCTCATCAGTAGCACCAATGATATGTGACAAATGTTTGCCAGCCTGAACAGTTAGTGGTGGAACATTAGCAAACTTGGGAGCGTGATTATCTATACCTGAATCAGGATCTACACTGCCCACAAACCCACCACCACTGCTTTTATTACATCCCTGCAATGAACCAACTGCTCGGAAAGGTAATTTGCCTACTTCTGCGTAGGCTTGGATGATCCAAGGAAGTTCTATGGGTTTTGGGTCTTTTGGTTTAACGCGAATGGGGCCGCTAGTGTAGCGCTCAAGGGCTTCGGCCATGCGTTGTGAATATGGGCTATGGGGAAAACGGTTCTGCTTCCATGGTTTATAATTTTCTACTCGTTTTAAAACAATTTCATGAGGAGACCCTTTTGGAGGTGTTGGGGGAGCATCAACTAATTTCGCAAATTGGTCATAAACGAGCAGTGACGCTTTAACAAAATGATCGACGCGCTTTTGAATGGGATGCAAAATGTTTTGTTCTACAAAACACCCTAACTCCGCTAAGGGATTGATTTGTTGGGATTGATTTTGACTACATTCAATACGGGTCATAGGGCCTCCTAATTTACTTTTCAGTTACTACGTCCCTTAACCCGCATAAACCCTATTGAAAAATCTTTTTTACTGCCCCGCTGGTGTTGACGCTGATGCTGGCTCTAAAACTCCCTTAATAGCAAGATATAACCGAACAGGATCACCATCTCCCTCTAGAAGAAAAAAGGGATAATCAATTCCGGCAATCGGCACTGGGAATTGTGCCACTGCGGCTACTACAATCTTATTATTCTTGGTCTCAGGAACTGCTTGAGTAGGTATCCCTTTAATATATTGGGTACCCGATGATGAAGTAATAAAACAGCTAAATTCTGGTTTTTCAGCCTCAATGCCTTCTATAGGGCACTCGGGAGCCGAAGTAATATCACTATTAGGAATTGCCAAATCTTTTAAAGTTAATCGAGAGTCAGACACAATAGGGACATTGTCTAAGGTTTGAATTTTCTTGGTATTAACGATAAAAGTGCTCAACGAAATATTCAAAGTCAAATCTACATCAGCTAAATCAGTAAATTTGTCTCCTAAACTCGCGTGATAAGGATTAATAACTTGGAGTTCAATATTAGGTAATATTAAATTCCCCGTCTGAATATCATAAATTCCTGTACTGTCTGACAACCCAAAGTAAAAATACGCACAATCACCTTTCGTATAAGTTCCATCGATCTTCTTAGGCGGCTCCTCACACATACTATCGTCATCCCCAGCAACGAGCTGTTCTGTGGGCCCTTGATGAGGCCCATTTCTCCAACCGAAAGTCATTTTTGCATTTAAGATGCGCAACAATTTTTTTCGTTCTTGTGGCTCCATCCCTTCAAGAATTTCTAAAGAAATTTCTTTACCTGTCAATCTTACTTCACGCCAATTTTCTATATTCTTGCCATCTTTAGTATAGGGAAGAAATTCGAGCAAAGGGGCATCAGGCCTAAAACCTTGAAATTCAGGCATATTGAAATTTAATGACTTAATGGGTGGCAGTGAAATAATACCTGCTGAAATTAGTGCGGTTAAAAAATCGATACGTAAATTATATTTCCCATTAAGCCCTAATTCACCCACCACCCCCTCCAATCCAAATTCAAACTTTGTTACCTCTCCTTCAGAACGATCATTGATCGCTTCAATAATTAACTTAGCAATAAACGACGACCCTGGGGCAGATTGTGGTGGTGGGCTAAAATCTATTTTTAAAGGAGTCTCTCCTGGAGATCCATCACCATTAACTGCTGCTAAAGTTGTAGGAATCGCCGGATCTGCTAGTTTAAATGCCGATTCATCATCGATGGTAATGGATTTAACTTGATAAACGTCACTGCTATGATTGAGCAGACTTAGCTCAAGCTGGGCAGTTTGATTGGATTCCAAAACATTAACTTTGATAGTAGCACCTGTATTGGGTTCAATAGGATCTCGATCAAGGTCTTCCTTTTCTGCACCAGTTAGTTTTTTCGATTTTAATTTTAGTTCTACCGGAGCCTCACCTGATATCTTGGTAGTTGCCCTAAGTTTTAAATGGAAAGGTTCTTGGTTTTGGGCGGGATCATAGATGGGATCATTACTTAAAATAGTAATGGCGCCTGTGTCAGGGATATTCTCATCTGGCGAAATATCATTGTTAGCATTTTTAGGGGTGTAGACTACTTTAAACCCAATGTAACTATCTGGGTCATTGGGTGGAATGGTACAATCGGCAGATAAAAATTCTTTCCCGGCAATTTCGAAGGTTATACACTTGGCGCCACCGTACTGCATGATACCTGTGCGGTTAAACTCTGAGGCATTTTGAGGACAAAAAGGGCCTACTTCGGCATCATTATCAGTATCCACTGCTAGCGAAATGTTTTTAATATGTAACTCCTCAGCCCCAACCCCACCCCTAACGCCGTGGTTTTTAATATACACCATTTTTGTAAGAGTGCTTCGGTTCTCCTTTTCTTTGCAACTAAGTATGTTTTGCCCATCCACCTTAGCAACTTTGATCAGCGAAGAACCAAAATCTACAGTATCCGGTTCATCAACCTCAACTCCCTCGACAAAAAGTTCGGGACCTTCAGGTTTAACTTTGCCTATTAATGTCAATTTAGTTTCTGCATTGAGTTGATATTCTAAAGTTCGTTTCTCTACCTTTGCAACAGCTTCTTGGTCGGAAAGAGTGGAGGCATAAAAGCTAATTTCTAGAGTAGTCGACTCACCACTGGGAATATTCACTATTGTTTCTTCTTGAAAATGAAAATTCTGATCGTTCTTGAGTTGAAACGAAACCGTGGCCGAAGTTTCATTGACGATCTTGATTGATTTGGTAACAATGTAACGTGGGTCGTTGGAAGAGCCCGAATCGGGGCCAGGGATAAACACACTCCCAAAATTGACTGTGCCTGTGGGTAATTCAACTTCTATGATTTCTTCGGTAGGCTGAGATTCAGGGCTAGGCTGGCTCTCACTGGCGGGTTGACTCTCAGTGCTGGGTTGACTCTCAGTGCTGGGTTGACTTTCTGGTGTTGTCACTGTTTTTTTAACTAATTCATAAATTTTAACCTCACCCCCACCACCAAAAGTTCCACCCCCGCCATCATCGGCTGTACAGGTTGGGTCATCGGGTGAGCGATTAAGTTTGCCGGTCATTTTTGCCGTAACGGCAGCACCACCTAAACCACCACCTGTGGCGATGGTACTATTGGCATCTTCAGGAAAGCTTAAACCAATGACTAAATCTAGGTCTAATTCGGAGGTTAAAGGCAAACCGCTTTCTTGTAAATCACCAAACTTACCATCAGCTGAAACATCACCGGTGGTTAATGTAACCGGCGGCAAGGCCTTAATTTCAAGGCTCGCGCCTCCTAACACGGCTTCTAATTCTAATTCAACCCCAGGGATTTCAATCTGACCGGTCGCAGGGTCATAAGTACCCACGGCCTTATCTTGCCCCTCTACAGCCCGTATAAACAAATCAGCCGGCACTTTATTTTCATTCGTTCCATCCTTCTTACCAAAGCCAGCTGCAGGCATACTCACCTGAGGAAAGTGCGCCATATCTAAGGCCACTTGGTTGCCATTAAAAATTAACCTCAAAGGCCCCGCAAAAGGAAAGGGCGGTGGTTGTTTTGCCGCTAACTTGCCATTCATTTGTACCGAGATAAAAAGCCCTGCCGTGTATTCTGCCACACAACCTTGTTCGCCATCACCACCATCGCCGCCTCCACCATTATCCCCACCGCCGCCTGGCAGATCTAGCACGGGCGTTGGCAGTGGCACGTTGGGATTAAGCACGAAGGGTTTGTCGGCAGCACCCGAACACCCAGCTAAAATAATAAAGAAAATAAATAGCCCTAATATTTTTTTCATGCCCCATCTCCTGATTCTGCTTGTGGACAAGAGCCGCCCTCTGAATCAATTTGCACCCCACCTAATAGATCCATAAAAAGGCCGTTTTGATCAATATCTACGCTTGGCAAAGTAGCCTCGGTTACGCCCAGATTGAGATGATCAATGCCTAAACTACAGAGGGTGTCACCTAAACTGCCTGGGGCATAAGTAGCGGGATTGGTAGTAGGAACACCTGGAAAACGATCGGGGATGGGGATACGGATTTCGTTGAAAAATTGACACGGAGTGGTAATCGCTGTGGTAAGAAGGTTGTCTAAACTATTAATAACTTCTTGCGGATTAAAGCCAGGCGCACCATAAATCGGCACTAAATTCAACTTTGAAAATAAATCAGAAGATTCATTAGCTGCAGGTATAAGCCGAATTCTTAAAAATGTTTTAATCAATTCTTCTGGATTCTTATCAGGATTTAAAACCACGTCTTTAGCTGAGGCTTGCCGGTTGATACCCGCAATCCACCCATATAACCGAAGACTCCCACGAAATTTCGCAAGAGGTGCATCTATCAAATTAGGATCTGCTGAAATAATTCCACCATTTTTAGTAGGGAAAGTCAGATCCTTGCACGTTTCACCTGGTTTTTGATCTTCTTTCTTTTTATAAAGAATACCTGAAAAAGGACAAAAAGTATCCTCGCCTGGTTTGTTAGGAGTTACATCTGCTGTCCCTGGATGCTCCTGAATTTGCGGATCTGTAACCTTGCAAAATTCACCGTATCCCCCTTTATCAACAGAAATTGGTTGTAAGGCATAAATTGACAGTTCAACATCAGGTAAAACAAATTTAAAATATCTTTTTGTTGGATCTAAGGCAAATGACTTTTTATTTTCATCTGATGGTGATGAGGCTTCATTGTCATTATTATTTAAAGAAGCTTGGTTAATAGCATTAAATGCATCAACGATGGCTTTCGCTTCTTGATCTGTTAGTAACGTAAGCATTGGAGCTAGATGTTTATTACTGCGCAAACTGAGTCTTACTGGAATCAGATCTTCCGTAATAGAGCCCCCAGCACCAAAAACGTTTTTATCTTCAGCATCTACCTTTCCGTTTTTATTTAAATCGAAGCCCTGGCTAAATTTACCTAGAGTTGGTGCCACCTCCTCAATTGGAATTATCCCCGCCCGATCGTAAAAATTCGGATCTACATCAAGATCAAGCAAGCCGGAAATGTTTGCCGCAAACAAAGCTTGATTAATTGCATCTTCGCTTAGGGCTAGGCCAATATTATATTGGTTATTTTTGGTGTAGTTTTCGCGATCGAAGATAGCGTTTTGGCCAAGGTTGGCTGGAGCCACGCGGGTTAACGGCCCTATTACGCCGGTTTTGAATTCATCTTTACTGCGTAATTGATTGAGTTTGCTTTGGCCGGGGTTGATGCGCAGTGGCACATTGCGAATGTGAATGCCATCGTCATCAATGTCAATATCGCCTCGCAACACATTGTAAGCCACATCCATTTGCAACAACTTATCTAAAAGTGTAATTTCTGTGTCGATCAAAAATCGGAATGGGTTTTGATTATACTTGGTGAGTTTTTCAATGTCTTTGACGTGCTTGCCTAAGGCACCGACGGTGGGGTGATTTAAACCATCTTCTACATCGCACAAAATCACGCGCTCTAAAATATCGATAAACATATTTTCTACTAAGCCACGATCGTTCGTGAGATATTCAAACCCCGCAGCTAAAGGATTGCGTTTTGAATTAACATAAGACACATTGCCAAAAGGCCCATCACCAATCAGCTCCACGGGTTTATCATCGAGCTTTTTAATTTTTACTTCTAAGATACCCTTGGAGTTTTTCTTAAACTCTACACCTACCCGCACATCAGCTCGGGCAATGAAAATAGAAAGGGGTAAAAAATTGAGCTTTAACCCCATAAAGGTGCTCTCGGGATTGGCAAACTTACCCAGGCCCTTAAGATCAGCCTCGCCATGAATACCGTGAATCCGAAGATTAAGTTCTAAAGCATGGGAGGCGGTGCTGGGTTTAAAATCAAGCACTTCAATGTTGCCAACTTTTACGGTATCTTCCAAGAAGGTCACGCTGCTGTCGCCCGCATTAAACATGGGCGGAGACCCGCCATCGTCAAAAACCCCATGATTCTTTTTATCGGTGACCTCCGTACAAGTAATTGGGGGGCCTGAGGCCTCTTTTTTCATGGAAGCAAAGAATTTCTTTTTGATTTCTTCATCGGCCAATATGTCAATAAGCACGGAAGTGATTTGATCTCTGATGAGGGCCACATCTACATTAATCCCAACCCCACGCTCGGCAAAGCTTGATACATCGGCATCTTCTTTCTTTTCGTAAATTTCGCCGTCTTTAAGGATGGGAGTGACGTTACCATAACCGAATGCAATCGTTTCTTCTGTTGTTTCTTTAGTAACTTTATCTTCAGAAACTATTTTTACAAAGTTGATCCCAAAAGATGGCGTAACCCGTGCGGTTACAATACCCGAGCCATTCACCTCATAATTATTGGCAATGCTGGGTAGCTTTTGATCGTTAAGATAAACGGTATAGCCTACTTTATCTTTGGGTAGGCTAGGCAAACATGTGCCATCGCCCAAATCTTGATTGCTGGGAATATTAGTGAGGCAAAACTTTACTTCAACTTGTTCATTAGAACTTTCTTTTTGAGGAATGATGGTGCCCGAAGTGGGGCTTTGAATCTGTATCTTAGGGCCACCATTAAAATTGGTTACTTCAAATTCAAAGCTATAATCGGCTGTATCAATTTCATCTTTGTGCTCTTCTAAAATGGGGTTGCTAGCATAAACTTGGATATAGTTGAGGCCTTGATGTAAAGGAATACTTTTGAGATCACTAATACAATAAAATTTCCTTCCCGCTTCTGAAGCCTCGACACACTCTCCTTCTTCTTGTCTAGCTTCAGTCATTGTCTCAGAATACCAGGTAGTAGCACCTTCATCTTTGCCATCTTTATTGGAAATATAAAGGGGGACTTTTAAGCCATCACTTATTAGTTCTATTTTTAGATTCAAATTCGTCGCACTAACCGAGGCCCCACTCTCAACAGGCACTGGTGTGGGAGTAGGCGTAGCAGCGGGGGCTGGCTCTAGCAAATTTTTATCGACCGATGCGCTAATGAGTGTGATCTTGGGAATCCCCTGCCTAGTAATCACGATCATTTCACTGACTAACTCAACGGATTCGCCACTATTGAAAAACCCACTCACCACCACTGAAAAGGTGCCAGGGCTGGGGAAAGCGATGGGTTTAGAAAACGAGGCGATATTTGGATTAGGGGTGCCGTCGGGATTAAAGGTTTTAGCAAAATCTCCAGAGTAAAGGGGGATTTCGCCGGTTAAGGCATGGCCGGTGGTTTCGTCGAAGATGCTAATTAACAACACAGGGTCTTCAGGCCCAAACACTGAAACGGTATTTAAATTGATCCGCCCTTCAATGCGCACCGAATCGACCACAAATTCTTCTTTATCCGCAGGGCTATCGATGCAAATATTGTCGGTACAAGGCTCCAGGGGGGTATTTTCTCCGCTCTTCATTTGCATCATGAACATGGCAGGGTATTGACCATTGCCTTTACCAGGGGCGCTCGCATAAACTTTTTTCTTGGATTTTTCTGCCCCAGCATTAGCCACCGTGGGGGCCGTATAGCCAAACATCGTAATAAAATAACCATAACCGCTCGTGCCTTTAGAATCGGCATCGGGGTCAACCACAAAGTGCTTAGCAATCTCTGTCTTTAATTCTTTGGAAAAGCTTTCGTATAAAGCGCTCTTCTTTTTAAAAGCGCCCATGATACTGCCATAAACTGTTGCTTCTGCGGTTTTTGGGTCGTTATTTTCTTTGGGGCTATTATTTTCTTTTTTCTGAATTTCCCCAGTTTCAGGAGATACTAAACTGTCTGATTGTTCAGGTGTAAAATCAGAGGGGTTTGGTTCGCTTTGCTCATAATCGGGTGGCACAACTTGAACAGCTCCAGGTGCAGCATTATCGTTACTGTCACCCAAACCGCCACCACAAGCAACTAGCAGCGTTCCGACCAAGACTATAATAATTTGTCTACATATTGCCATAAGAAACTCAAATCTGCATTTACAAAGGCCCCTCCCCCAGGTAAAATGCTTGCGCTTACATTAAAACGCATCAAATCACCAGGGTATTGGTCTTGTAACAACCCGTCGTGTTCTAATTGATTTACGTAACTTTGATAAGCCCACCACCTGAGAATATTCATGCCCCCATTAATGGCCATACTTAACCCAGCACCTGCAACGATATCTGAATTTTCAAATTGCCGAAGTGTGCCGTCGTCAAGGTGTAAAGGTTCTTCTACAAAATAGGGGCCATGGGTACGTACTCCACTTTTTAAAATTCCAGGGCCACGGGAAGGTAACCCTACAATCTTACCACTGAGAGCAAACATGGCTGTGCCGCCAGCAATCTGAGCCCCTTGAAACACAAAGAAAGGCCAATCCCCATCGGTTGGATCGCTCACCACAGGAATAGCGTTAAATCCAGTCAGCACGGCTTCAGGAATCAGACCCCCTAATAACCTAACCCTCTCACCTCTCGCATCGAAATCCGTTAGCCAACCTGGATTTTCAATCACATCGGTTGTGCCTTTTTCAGGAACATCATCTTGAGTCCCCCAAAGAACGGCACTTCTAATCACATCAGCAAGATATATGCCCCCCAATGTGAGCTTGCCTGTTAGGCTTCCTCTTCTGATGATGTCCCATGCAATGCCGGCATCAACAGCGGTGGTATAGCTATTATTAATTACCGTTAACGTTTCAAGAGCCGTTAACAGATCATATTGTTCCATACTACCTTTATCGCCAAAGGGTGCTGCAAAACCTAAAAGCAATTTTGCAGTTTGCAAAGGTGGAAGTAGTGCAGATCGCTTCATTGAAGCTAAATGATTAATGGTATATCGACTGAGTAGATAGGCCTCTTCCCCTGGCAGCATATGGCTCAAGGCCTCGGGCGGAATGCCCGATACACCGTTAAAACCATTAGAAGAAAAAGCAAGATCTAGCTCTAACAAGGTAAGAGGGGTATCTGGGAAAAAATTACTCGGCTCTGTAAAATAACCAGGGGCTCCCTTAGCCAAGGCTTCTGTATTTGCTGTGGTTTTGTGGAAAGCACTTTCTTCCGAATTAATATCAAAATAAACCGTTTGAGGCAAAAGGGTTACGCCTATTCCGAACCGCCCAAACCCATGGAAATAAGCTGGTGATTTTGCCACAAAATGCACTCTGGCCATGGCTTGTGGATCGGGTAATCCACTTACATCCCCATTTGATAAATCCTGATCAACCCAGCCAATCCCCATGCCAGCAAAAGAACCTGGCTCACGCGGATTTTCTAACCCAAAGTCAATCTCCCCAAACCATCCTTCTGCATTGGGAGTTGCAAGCCGTTTATAATCCCCCACACTAAACCGCGCACATGGGGTCCACAACCCAAAATTATGGCAATAACGAAGCCCGCCACTAATATAACTAACATCTCCGGTGAGGGCTTCAATCGTTTGATAATCAACTAAGTTAAAAGTGGCAATATTGAGAGCATGGTTGTTAAACCAGGGAGAAGTTAATTCTAATGTCCAAGAGTTGTTACTAACCCTAATGATTGATAAAACTTCTTTGGCTTTTTCAAAGTTGAGGGGGTTGCTAAAACTGGCTAAAATCCTACGTACGCCGCCTAAGGCTGCTGTATTAAACTTATTACTGGCAAAACCATCTTGATCTAACCAAGCCTTTGCCGTTGATTCCACGCTACCAATATTTCCTGTACCTCGAAGGTATTGGTCGAGCGCTTCCAAAAATGCTGCCAATAGTCGATTCTCTGGGTTTTGTTTACTGGGGGTTCTTGCAACACCGGCTTCGTCTTTATCAGCATTCCAATCAATGGCTAATTCACGGCCGAAAATTCTTAAAGCCGTAAACCGACTATCTAATTCAAACTTTGGATCGACACTCTCGTCAAAGGCCACGGGGGCTTCTTTAGGAGGAACGCCATTCCTAGGAGGAGGCTGATACCTGCTTTGCGAATCTGAATCCGCCGGTGGAGTTCCTTCGCCACTCCCCTCTTCTTCCCCTGCCTCCGGCAATTTTTCATTAATCTTTGCCAACAACGCATCGACTCGATCACAATTCTGTGGATGCCGAATTTCGCTGACCAAGAGATGGCGTATATTTTTAAGCGCCCCCTCGTAGGCGGATTTTGTAAGATCAAGTTTTTCGAGATTATTGGAAAATTCACCCAATTGTTTTGTGGCTTCACCAGGGTTTGGGGCGTTTAAATAGTCGGTGTAGGAACCGATCACCAAGGCCAGCCAAGGATGCTCCATGTCGTCAAGGCCCGACGACAAATCTGTGCCTCGCAGAATCCGCACCAGATTGGTTGCACCAGAAATTTCTGATTGTGGATTAACAGAACTATCAGGATTTGAGCGGCAAATCGGAGTAACCACCGAATAACTCCAAAAGATTATAGAATCTTTACAATTGATCCCCTTCCCTTCACATCACAAACTTAACTTCGGAATAAACCGATTATAGTTGCTATTAAAATAGCCCTTTTTTAACAATTTTTTGATTATTTTCAGGGAGTTATCGTGCGGTGCGTTATTTCTGTTGCGCACTCGGAGCGTGCGTTTAGACGAAGGTACGATTTCCGAACGATCGATTGTTTGGAATCGGTAGTAGAATTGTCCCTTCGTTCATCGTTAGATTTTTTTGATTGACCCCTTTGACATGACTACAGAGAGGGGGAATATCCGGATAAACCACCTTGGGCTAAGCCAGCTAGAACGCCAAATAAAATTAAACCGAGATCAATACTCAAATGAAAATCAGTATACACACCACTCATTGGCCCGGCAGGCACATGAAATAGAGATAACCCCACACCTACCATATTCATCCCCATACCGGCTGATCCCTCTTCACCAGACGATAGGAAAGCTAAGGACAAATCACAACTCAACCCATAAACGAAGTTCTTCCCATCCTTTCCTGCTGAATCAAGTGAGTCAGGGGTAGAGTAACTGATGGATCCCAAAGGAACACCCCCTTGCAAAAAAACTCCCACGCCCATTTGGTCCGGCGAACTTCGTTCATCAACCAATTTAAATACCACAGAGGGTTTAGCAAAAGAAAAACTCAATTCCTCATCTTCGAAATCTTCATCAGACTTGACTAAATAATTATAAGTCACCCCAGGTCCCACTTTACCTTGAGGTAAAATGAACAAACCAACTTCAAGTCCACCTATGAAATACCCCCCACGGCTTTCGGCACCTCCCCCTATTTGTCCATCGAGATACCATACGGTTAAAAACCTATCGCCTTGTCCTACCACTGGATTTGGTGGAGCTCCTCCCCCTGCCTCCGACAATTTCTCATTAATCACCTTCAACAACGCATCAACTCGACCACAATTCTGTGGATGCCGAATTTCGCTGGCCAAGAGATTGCGCATATTTCTAAGCACGCCCTTGTAGGCAGGTTTTGTAAGATCAAGGTTGTCGAGATTCTTGGAAAATTCACCCAATTGTTTTGCAGCTCCACCAGCGGTTGGGGCGTTTAAATAGGCGGTGTAGGAACTGATCACCAAGGCCAGCCAGGGATGCGCCATTTCGTCGAGGCCCGGCAAACCTGTGTCTCGCAGGATCCGCGCCAAATTCGTTGCCCCAGCAATTTCTGATTGTGGATTAACAGAACTATCAGGACTTGAGCGGCAAATCGGATCAACCACTGAACAACTCCAAAAAGATTATAGAATCTTTACGATGGACCCCCTTCCCTTCACAAACTTAACTTCGGAATAAACCGATTATAGTTGCTATAAAAATAGCCCTTTTTTAACAATTTTTTGATTATTTTCCGCCACTTATCGTGCGGTGCGTTATTTCTGTCGCGCGTTTGGGGTAATGCCATTTGTAAGATAAGGGACTTTCATAAATGCGACAATTGCTCGCGGGCCAAGAAAGCTTGGCAAAACTGACTTGGCTAAATAAGTTTCTGCAGCTTGTTCTCCTTCAAAATGATAAACTAAAAACAAACTTTCTATTCTCTGTGCCTGCATCAAACGGACACCGAGGTACTCTTTTGGAACCACTGGGTACTCATGCCTTATGCCATCTCCCGCAATAGAAATTCTCTGAACATCCCAAAGTTTCCCTTGTTTAAAATCCTCATATGCCTTTTGACGCTTTGTCTCAAATGCTGCATTTCCCAACCTGATACGATCACTAATCAAAAAAGAACTGTGTTCGCCGATGTCTCCAAGGCAGTCTACTAATATTTGCCGATGGCTAGCATGAAGATAAGATAGTTGTTTTCTTCCTTCTTGATCTATTTTACCTGACTCAAGTTCTCTATGAGCTAATTTGAAACAAGCCTTCTCAAAATCAAAAATGCCCCCAAGAGTAATTTTATCGTCATAACTTTTTGATGTGTGATTCACAAAATAACGTATAACAAAACTACGGACCCTTGCCTCCTCTTTATCTCCTTGATACACACTGATTTCCTGTAAAGCCTTGGTTTGCTGCTCTTGTACGTGGACCAAAAATGCACGTGCTTCAACCAAACCCCTCATAAGGATCAGCCCCTTTATCCCTACAAGGTAAGCTTCAACCTCGGCATCAGCAAGAGTCCCTCGTCTTTTCTCTTCATCTTGGAAGGCATGATACAGTTCATGAGGCATTATATTTGCAATTTCTGTAGAATTCTTTAGGGGACGATCGACCCATGAAGTTGGTAGCAAAAGAGTATTGTTTTGAGCATCGTATTCAGCTTCAAATGGGCCAGTTTCTGATTGCGCCCCCATACGAAGCAGCTTCGCTTCTAAAAGCCCCTTAATCGTTTTTTCAAAACGATCCATCTCACCAGCAGGCAGTATCGATGCCCTGCCAGCCTGCACTCGCGCCCGATCCAAAGCGGCGAGGTTGTGAAGAACAAGCCATGGAAGAGCTAAAAGCAATAACCCCTTTTCATTGTATTCATCTTTCCATGCTAAAAGTAAATTCTGAAGCCCTTTTAACAAACCAGGAATATCGGTAACTCCCTTAGAATGCTCGGCAACGACCTTGATGAAGGTGTTGAGGCCTTCGCCTTGAAAAAGTCCCCTCAATTGAGGGGTCTGGGTTTTTAAATAATAATCGATCAGTAATTCGCGGTAATGCGCAAAAAGAGGCATGGCACCCAGCCCCTTGGCACGAAAATCAGGCACGTGAGCCGAACAGGGCGATGTGGAATAAAGATCTTGTTCCTCAAATAAATGAGCTTGATTACATGAAGAAACAGCAATGATCTCGCGTTCAAGATCGGTGCGTTCGGCTGCTTGTTTGCTGAGTAGGGGAGAAATATCAATGCTGCCCGCTGGCAGCGTTTCTACGGATACAGGAGGTTGGGTCATAATCTTTTGCTGACTAATTGAAATGGGTGGGGTTGTCAATTGACAGATCTATCAAAATAATGTATCATTACTTCATTACTAGGAGTTATCATGCTGGCAAAACGTACCTATAAAAACCAAATCACCATCCCGAAAGAAGTTATTGATAAAGTGGGGGACACTCATTACTTTGATGTTTCCTATCAAGATGGGGCTATTTGTCTTAGACCTGTTGAAATTAAAAATTCTCATGAACATCTAAAAACAATCCGGCGAAAGATAAAATCGTTAGGGTTACGTGAAGAAGAAATTCCCAAAATCATCCGGCAGGTGCGATCGAAAGCATTTTCATGAAAATTCGTGTGGTTATTGACACAAATGTTTTCATATCGGCTCTTTTATTCGAAGGCATTGTTGCCCAACTAGTCCCTTTATGGAAACAAAAATCTTTTCAATATCTTTTGTCAAAATCGGTCATGAGCGAATATTTAAGAGTACTTTCTTACCCTAAGTTTAAATTAACAGAAGCAGAAATAAAATATCTTTTGGAAGAAGAATTGCTCCCCTTTGTAGAAATAGTTGAAGAAAGAAAAGTAAAGGTTCCCTCGTTGGAAGATCCTGACGATGAAAAATTTCTCCAACTGGCCACGCTGGGTAAAGCCCAATATTTGGTTAGCGGAGATAATGTGTTATTAAAATTAAGAAATTTTAAACAATGCCAAATCTTAAATCCTATCCAATTTTTAAAATTAATGAACCCCTCGCAAAATCTGCTGTAACCTCAATGCTTCTATTTAAACTTTTTCATTTACTTAAATCGGCAATCCATTACAATGAGCCGAGAATAAGGATGGGTGTTTTCCTAGAGGGAGGAAAACATGAATCAGCGGCGCTTGGCTATCCTTATTACATTCGTCTTTCTTATATTTCCTTTCAACAGTTGGTCATTCAATAAAATCAATCCATTGGCTCCCAGCTGCTTTGATTCCGATCAATCCGACTATGAAGCATTATCGAAATGGAAATTTTGGTATTTTATTGCCAAGGTCTTTCCCGTTGTCGTGCCTGAACTCAACGACGATTCGATTAACTTTCCCGGGGCAGTAACTGCTGTGCAAGCAACTAATTACCCCTCAGGCAATTTAAGCGATTATTTTGTTTGCGGAGATAAATTTTGCAAAATCAAAAATTTTCACGATGTTTGTAAAGGCAATATTTTATTGGAACAAGCTTGCAAGGGAAGTTCGCAAACCTTTGTGGCCATTGATTGCCAGGCCCTAGACCCGCAGGCTGCTTGCAAAAATACTACTAGCGGGGCGTTTTGCAAGCCAGTGCCTGCACCCACGCCAAGCCCTGACCCTACTCCTATATCATCTCCGACCCCCAGTTCTATTCCAACTCCAATTCCGACCCCAACGCTAACACCCATCCCCTCTCCAACACCTTCTGAACCTTCTGAAGAGATTATCCAACTCGCTGCGGGGGTAACCAGCTGTGCACTCAAAAAATCAGGCAAAGCATGGTATTGGGGACAAAAATTAAACATCTATTTTTCTCCAGATAATTTACAGCTTTATCCTGTCCCCTTCACCATGGAAAATATTGCGTTTTTCAATCCTCACGGTGGCATTCACAGTTGTTTAATCGATGATACTCAAAATTTATATTGTTGGGGCAATAACACAAAATATCAACTCGGTAATGGAACCACAAAAGGAGAAACAGACCCTATTTTAGTGAGCCAGTTAACGAATGTAACCTATGTTAATAGTGACGGTAAATCCCATTCGTGCGCCTTGAGTAATGGCCAGGTTTATTGCTGGGGTTACAACAGCCACTTGCAATGTGGGAGCTTTACCGAAATAGATCCAAGCTCGCCAGTGCTTGGGCCAACTCACTTGCCGGTCAAAGAACCTACCTTGATTCCCAATTTAGAAGAAGTAACCTCTTTCGCCATGGCCATAGCGAGTACCTGCGCCTTAAAAAAAGATGGCACCGTTTGGTGCTGGGGAGAAGATGCGCATGGGGCCTTAGGAAACGATGAGATTCAAGAAGATACTTTTACTCCTGTGCAAGTTAAAAATCTCGAAGAAGTCTTGGCCATTGAATCTTCTAATCATTACTTTTGTGCTTTAAAAAAAGATGGCACGGTTTGGTGTTGGGGAACGACCTATGATGGAGAATTTGGCAATGCACTGCCAGGTTTTAAATTTACTTCTTCCACCCCAGTGCAAATCCCTGAGCTACAGGGGGTCAAAGCTCTCAGCGTTGATGGATTTCACGTAGGCGGGTTTCACAGCGTTATTTGCGCTTTGTTACAAGACAGCACTCTATGGTGCTTAGGCAATAATATGTTTGGCCAACTGGGTAATGGCTCTTTTAAGGACACCAACATACCCACTCAAGTTTTAGGCTTACCCTCCCCAGCTAAACAAATTTCTACTTCGGGCTCAGCAACTTGCGCACTTTTGGGAAATAACGATGTGTATTGCTGGGGTATTTTCTATCTTTTGGGTGCTGACACAAAAAACAATTCCCCCTTACCTGTAAAAGTTAAATTGTAAAAAATAAAGAATTTATGATCTTCAGTTGACTTCTTGAATCAAAAATCCGAGAAAAAGAAAATCATGATACAAGAAAAAATTCTAAAATCGTTAGAAAATTTAAAGAACTTATTGTCCGACGACCACTGCCTAAGTAATATTCAAAAAGCAGCCGATTGGGTCATTAGCAGCCTTAAGTCCGGTAATAAACTCATCGTTTGTGGCAATGGGGGCAGCGCAGCAGATGCCCAGCACCTGGCTGCGGAATTTCTGTGTCGTTTCTACAAAGACAGAAAAGCTTTAGCTGCTATCGCCCTCACAACCGACACTTCAACTTTGACCGCAATTGCCAATGATTATGCTTTCGAAGATGTCTTCAGCAGACAATTGGAAGGGATCGGCAAAAAAAACGACATTCTTATAGGAATCAGCACCAGCGGTTCATCAAAAAACGTTTTAAAAGCATTTCAAGCGGCTGCTAAAATGGCCATCCGCACCATTTTATTAACCGGCTCAGTTGAACGAGATATTGCCAAAATAAGTGACCTGGTTATTAAGGCCCCCTCTGATGACACCCCTAGGATCCAAGAAATGCATCTTTTGATCGAACATATCCTTTCTGAATTAGTAGAAAAATCTTTTTTGAACGTTGAATAGGAAGCAAAAATTGGATGCTTTGATTCTTGTAGGCGGAAAAGGCACTCGGCTTAAAGATATTTTCAGCGATTTACCTAAACCCATGGTGCCGGTGTCGGGCAAGCCCTTCTTGGAATGGCTTTTAATATCTCTAAAATCAAAAGGAATTTTGAATGTCGTTTTAGCAACGAGTTATTTAAGCCATATTATAGAAGGGTATTTTAAAAACGGCGCTTCATGGGGCATGAAGATTGCTTATTCTCATGAGATTGCGCCCTTGGGCACAGGCGGCGCGGTTCGTTTAGCTTTAAATAAAATGAATACCGATAACTTCCTGGTGTTGAATGGAGATTCTTTTTGCCCCTGGGATTTTAATTTAATGAAAGATTTTCACACTAAAAAGAAGGCTGCGGCCACTTTATGGTTAAGCCAAGTTGATGATGGCTCGCGTTTTGGGCAAGTTAATCTGGAAGAAAACGGGGAAATTAGTGGGTTCCAAGAAAAAAACAGCAAAAAAGCAACTGGCTTAATTAGTGCAGGGATTTATATCATTCAACGAAAAGCGATCGAAGCCTTCCCTCCCCAAAAAGAATTCTCTATTGAAAAAGATTTTTTCATCCACTTAATCGGAAAAGAATTATACGGCATTGTTGGAACCGGCCCATTTTTAGACATAGGCACGCCCGAATCTTACGCTCTAGCATCACAATATTTGCAGAATGAGTTCAATAAATTAACTGTTCCCTAATGGACAGATTGACAGATCTGCCAAATTAATGTATCATTACTTCATTACTAGGAGTAATCATGCTGGCAAAACGCACCTATAAAAATCAGATCACCATTCCAAAGGAAGTTATTGATAAGGTGGGGGACACTCATTACTTTGATGTTTCCTATCAAGATGGGGCTATTTGTCTTAGACCTGTTGAAATTAAAAATTCCCATGAACATCTAAAAACAATTAGGCAAAAGATAAAATCATTAGGGCTGCGTGAAGAAGAAATTCCCAAAATTATTCGGCAAGTGCGATCGAAAGCATTTTCATGAAAATTCGCGTGGTTATTGACACAAATGTTTTCATATCGGCTCTTTTATTCGAAGGCGTTGTTGCTCAACTGGTCCCTTTATGGAAACAAAAATCTTTTCAATATCTTCTGTCAAAATCAGTCATGAGCGAATACTTAAGAGTACTTTCTTACCCTAAGTTTAAATTAACAGAAGCAGAAATAAAATATCTTTTGGAAGAAGAATTGCTCCCCTTTGTAGAAATAGTTCAAGAAAGAAAAACAAAGGTCCCCTCGTTAGAAGATCCTGACGACGAAAAATTTCTCCAACTGGCCATGCTTGGCAAAGCCCAATATTTGGTTAGCGGAGATAGCGTGTTATTAAAATTAAAAAATTTTAAACAATGCCAAATCTTAAATCCTATTCAATTTTTGAAATTAGTGAGCCCTTCCGGCTGAGAACTTCAGACCAACGTAGACTTGTCCACCTGCCTAGGCCCAAATTGCGAAACTTTTTTTGCCGCTGACCTTTGTTCATTTTTCCCCCTACTAACAAGTCCTCTGTATAGGCTACAGATTGCGAGGATTATGTGGCGAGAGAAGGAAGATGAGCAAAAAGCCCGCAGGCGTACCTTAGGGTACGTCGAGGACTTTTTGCGAAATCTGACGCGGCTCGTAGCCCATAAGCCGAAGCAAGCTGTAGCCTATACAGAGGGCTTGTTAGTATGAAACTGCCGCACTTACATTGCTCATCTGATAAATTCTGGCCAGTGACAGTGCCAAATGATCCAGCACGGCCTCATTGGGCAGGTTGACCGTAAGTTTTAAATGGCCATCATCATCGCGAATCAGGCACTCTGCCAAATTTTGTTTAAAAACAGCCGCCATTTTTTTGTTCTTTTCTTCCACACCATCATCATTATTTTTTTCTTTTGGTGTTAAAACTTCACCCATAAATGAAAAGGCGGCACTGAGCAATTCGCCTCCCGCTTTGGCAATGGTCTCACGTTTCTTGACCAGTGCGGCTTCTGTGATGGTTTGTTTTTCTTGGCTTGCGTCGGGTGAGGCGTCCGGTTTTTTACCGGTCAGCACTTCCAAACGTTTCTTTAATTCCTCCATGCTTGACGATAAATCCACTTGCGTGACGTCTGATTCAGGATCCAGTGCCGCAAGCGCCAGCTCATGCTTTGCGGCGATCGTTTGCAGGAGATTTTCTTCCAATGTTTCGGTTGTCACCAAAAGGTAAACTTGAATGGGCCGCTTTTGCCCCATGCGATGGGCTCTGGCGATGCGTTGTTCCAGAACGGCAGGATTCCAAGGGAGGTCCACATTAATGACGGTGTTGGCTGCTTGCAAATTCAAACCGGTACTGCCCGCGTTGGTGGCAATGAAAATCCGGCAATTAGGATTGTTTTGAAATTCGTTCACCAAGCCCTGACGTTTTTTCTGCGGCACCGAACCGTCCAAGCGCACAAATTTGGCCCCATGCTTTTCTATCAACGGCTCGATCAAATTCAACATCGTTGTCCATTCCGAAAAAAGAATGATTTTACGATCCTGTTCGGCCAGCAGGTTGCCCAATAAATGATCAAGTTCCGTGAGTTTTGAAGAATACCCTGGTTCTTGTTTGTTGACGAGAAAAGTGCTGTCGGCTGACATGCGGCACATCAGCAGATATTTTTGCAGACGTAAAAGATCCATCTCGGAAATGTAGGGTTTGTGAATAATGAGTGATATTAATTTTTTGTATTGTTGATCCAGTTCCAGTTGTTCCGCAGTAGGAATAATACGAACAATTTCGGTCGTGCGTGGCGGCAGGTCCTGCATTACAGACTGGCGTGTGCGTCTGAGCAAAATGGGTTTTAGATTTTTTCGCAACTCGTCGAGGTTTTTGTAACCGAGTGGTCGGCCCTTTTCGTCCACCATCTTATGGCGGTTGTAAAACCGAAAAGCCGGCCCCAGGTGGTGCTCATCAACAAATTCAACAACAGAGTGAAGTTCTTCCAATCTGTTTTCGAGCGGTGTTCCTGTGAGCACTAGGGCATACTGTGATTTTAAAGATTTAATCATCCGACTGGTTTGGGCCTCCCAATTTTTTATTCTTTGACCCTCATCCAGAATGATCAAATCCCAGGACACTGATTCGATTTCGATGATATCGCGTAAAACCTGCTCATAATTGCAGATCGTAAAGAAGCTGGCATTATTGTATTGAGCGCCTCGTTCTTGTTTGCTGCCAAGAATAAGTTGAACATTGCGACCCGAAAATCGCCCGATTTCTTCACGCCATTGTGACTTAAGGGAGGTTGGACAAACCACAAGAACTTTTTTGATGCCTACTTTTTTGGCAAGCAATTCAGCAACACCGATGCCCTGAATGGTTTTGCCAAGACCCATATCATCTGCCAGAATCGCCCGGCCAGCCCCAACGGCAAAACCGATACCATCCATTTGATAGGGTAATAGTTCCACTTTGAGCAAAGTTTGACGCAAAGGGTGCGCTTTGGCATCGTTTCGAATCTCGTGTGAAATTTTTTTAAGCTTTTCTAAAGAAAGTTTCTTTTGAATCCATTCTTCGGCGTCTGGATAAATGTTCACCAGAAAATCCTCTCCCTCCAAGATATTTTTGATTTGAAATAGCTCGTGGAGATCCGTGATTGGCACGTCCTTAATGGGTTTTATGAGGTCGAGAATATCATTGGGCATGTTTTCAGGCACAAGCAACCGCAGCTCCGGCGATTCCCCATAGCGGATGTGCAGACTAAAATTTTTGCGTTTGTACGGTTCTTCTCTCTGCTGGGTTGAAAATCTGGTCTTGATTTTATTCTGGGCATGCAAAATATGTTTGCAGGTTCCCAGCGTGTTCTTTTTATAGTCAGGGCAGGAGCAATAGGATTCCCCCAAGCCAAAGCCACGCAGCGCAACGCGATAAGTTTTTCCTGATAACTTACTTGTGAGCAGATAATCCGCCCATATTTTTTTGCTGTCGGTGATTTTGAGAGTCATACGTTCTTTTTGGGCTCGTTCAATTCTGTCTTGAAGTTCGCGCGCCACAAGATCCTGTTCGCTCAAACTTTCTATGGGAATTCTTGCGGTGGGTAGCTTGGCCAGCCCTAACGCAGTTTTCTCTTCAAGGATGAGTGCAAACGTCGCGCCGATATGTTCGCAATGCCCCTCACAAACCGAGCACTTAAAATCAATCTTGTTTCTTCTCATGGGATTGGAACGAATAATTGTTTTAGCGTCTGCAAATTTAACTGAGAAGGATTCGGCGCCCATTTCCACTTGTCCCTCTATGTCAATCTCAAATTTGCCTCCTTGCATTATCAAGTCCTTGCCTTGTTGCCCCAAAAGGCGACAGGCCTGCAAATAATTTAGGTGCGACAAACGATCTTTTAACGTAAGTTCTTTTTTGGTTTCGGTCATTGTGACTCCAGGTTTTTGATTGAGACTTTTCATTTTTTATTCGGTTTTGCTGTCTTATCTATGAGCCTTGTTACTTTGCAATCAAAATCAGAAATATATTTTTTATCCTGCTCTTGACGATTTTTTTGGTTCTTTCGTAAATAAGTTGCGATTTAGGTACTGTGTCATCCCTGCGGAGGCAGGGATCCAGTCTCGCACTCATTTTGAGACAGACCTCATAACAACTCTTCATAAAGGTCTTTCCATGTGGGATTCAATTCTTCGATTAGCCTTAATTTCCAATTCCTCTTCCACTTTTTCAGTTGTTTCTCTCGTGTAATGGCAGCACTCACATCATTAGTTTCCTCAACATAAACAAGTTGATGCACTTTGTATTTTTCAGTAAATCCTTTGATCAGATTATTTTTGTGCTCATAAACTCTTTTAACGATATCACTGGTTACTCCAATATAGAGTGTCCCATTTCTTTGACTTGCCATAATGTAAACAAAATATTGTTTCATGAATAAAATCACTACTGTCCCAACGTTAACTGAATAAATTCAGTTGGTTAGAAATATTGTTCTCTGACAATTTGTAATCATCGCCCGCAAACAATTGCAGGATGTGGGTTTTCTCAAAAACGTTGATACTTAAAATCTGTAGAATTGTGT
>JACPFA010000034.1 GCA_016183235.1 Deltaproteobacteria bacterium | reverse complement strand
TCCTCTCGTCCATGACTGCCTCAATTACCTCAATTTTATTTTTATCTCTCATTGTTAGTAGCATCCTTCTCCTCCTTTTGGAGGATAGCTACTGACATAATCACTTAGCAGTTAAACTGACATTTTCATTTAGCTACCACAGCATGGGAGTTCTCACCTTGACCCCTTGTTTTAGGTTAGGTAGAGGTTTTTTCGCCTATGGAAGATTTTATTGTTGGAATTTTAAAAGAGCTTGGGGAAGACCCGAAGCGGGAGGGTTTGTTGCTTACGCCGGCTAGGGTGCGTAAGGCGTTAAAATTTCTTACTAAAGGATATGCAGAAGATCCTTACGAAGTTTTAAATGGGGCTAAGTTTACTGAAAAATATGAAGAGATGATCATTGTCAAAGACATCTCGATTTACAGCCTTTGCGAACATCACTTGTTGCCTTTTTATGGCAAGTGCCATGTGGCTTATATTCCTAAAGGAAAGATCATTGGTTTGTCAAAAATTCCAAGGTTGGTAGAAATTTATGCCAGGCGTTTGCAAGTGCAAGAACGGCTTACCCACCAAATTGCCAATACCATTCAAGAAGTGCTTGATCCCTTAGGCGTGGCTGTGGTTATTGAGGCCGAGCATCTTTGTATGCAAATGCGTGGGGTACAAAAACGAGGGTCAACTGCGATTACTTCAACCATGTTAGGGGCATTTCGCAATCGGCAAGAGACAAGGGCTGAATTTATGAATTTAATAAGTTAATATGGGCTTGTTGAAAAATGTCATTCCCGCCCCTGCCTGCGCAGGGGTAAACTCCGGCGGGAATCCAGAACTGTTTGAAATCACTGGATCCCTGCTTCCGCAGGGATGACAGAAAGTGCATTTTTCAGCATTCCCAATATGACAAGTAAACTTATGAAAAAAAATATCGAAGCAAAAGTTTTAGCAGGCGAGCGTATCAGTGAAGAAGAATGTCTTTATTTATATGAACACCCCGATCTTTTTCAATTAGGCAAATTGGCTTCAACTCTAAAACAGCGTCTTCATGGCAACAAAGTTTATTACAATATCAATCGACATTTAAATTATTCTAATGTTTGTTATGTGGCTTGTAAGTTTTGCGAATTTGGCCAACCTAAAAAATCGGCCAAGGCCTATGAATTAAGTGTTGCCGAGATGCGCGCTAAAGCTGTTGCAGCAGCTAAAGAAGGGGCCACCGAGCTTCATATTGTAGGGGGCCTACATCCCGATTACAAACTGGAATATTATGAGGAGCTGTTGCGTACCCTTAAAGCAACGCTACCTCACGTTCATTTAAAGGCCTTTACGGCTGTAGAGATTGATTATTTCAGTAAGGTTTCAAAAATTTCAATTCAAGAAGTGCTGCAACGTTTGTTGGCTGCAGGCCTAGGCTCCATGCCAGGTGGAGGGGCTGAGATTTTAACCGATCGCATGCATGAGCTTACCTTTAAAAATAAGATCAAGTGGGATCGTTGGTTAGAAATTCATGAAATGGCTCATGGTATGGGGATTCGTTCGAATGCTACAATGCTTTATGGGATTGGAGAAACCTTATCCGAACGCGTGGAGCATTTAAAAAAATTGCGTAATTTACAAGATAAAACCAGTGGGTTTCAAACCTTTATTCCATTAAGTTTTGTGCCCTTTGAAACTCCTCTGGCTCATTTGCCAGAACCAACCGGTATTGAAGACCTTACTAATATCGCGGTGGCGCGCATCTTTTTAGATAATTTCCCTCATATCAAAGTCTATTGGATCATGACCGGGGTTAAGGTGGCGCAACTGGCTTTACAATTTGGGGCCGATGATTTTGATGGCACGGTGATGCAAGAAACCATTGTGCACATGGCAGGTGCCGATAGCCCAGAAGGCCTGACCGTACGTGAATTGCAGGCCCTTATTACTGAGGCAGGTGCTGTGCCGGTTGAACGGGATACCCTCTATCAGCCTGTTTCCCGCCTGGTTGCTTAAGGAATCTCTGCAAAACTATTACGCAGTTCAATAGCTGCGTTGCCACCCAAAAAAATCCTCATGTATTTTCATATACATTCCGGTTTTTTTGGGGCCCGGCGCCTTGCTCTTGAACTGCTCACTACGTTTTGCAGAGATTCCTTAATTCAAAGTAAATTTAAAATAATGAATAGCGAGGCCTAGTTTTTTCCACTTAGTTTCAAAATAAGTGGGGAAGAGGGATTGGCCTGATTCAAAAGTAAACTTTCCATTCTTTTGAAAGACAGCAGACATTTGTTGAGCATAGGGTTCATGATCAGTGGCCAAATATAGAGTGCCCTTAGGTTTTAATAATTTTACTAAATGATCGACAAAATAACCTTGAACCATTCGATGTTTACCATGCACCCGCTTGGGCCATGGGTCGGGGAATAAAATATAAATCGATTGAAATTGAATCTTGTGGAAGAATTTTTCTAATACCACCCGCGCGTCTCCTAGCACCAGGGTTAGATTATTGATTTTTAATTTTTCAGCGCGTTTACAAATTTTTTCAAAACGTTTCTTCTTTTTTTCAATGGCTATAAAATGATGCGTGGGGAATTGTTGGCATTGGTGCATAACAAAAGCCCCATTGCCGGGCCCGATTTCTAAAGATAAGTTTGAAGTAGGAAAAGTAGGAACCGTCCCAATGGGCAATGGGCTCATCTGCCAACCTTGGATAGGTTTTTCGGGTGGAATGTAGACTTTCGTTTGCATGAGTACTTCTTTTAGGGATAAAATCCGTATCATGCAAGAGGATTGGAAGTATTTCGATCTGTACCTCAATCACCTTAAATTAGAACGTAATTTAAGCCCTAATACCCTTGAAAGTTATGCCAGGGATTTGCGTTTGTTTTATGATTTTATTTTAAAGCAAAGCAGAATTAAATTTTCAAAAATTACTGAAGTACAAGTTCGCGAATTTATTAACGCTCAGTTTGACAAAGGGTCTCGAGCCAAAACGTTAGCCCGCCGATTGTCGGCCTTGCGAATGTTTTTTCGATATGGGTTAGAAGAAAAGTTTTTTTCCAACAATCCCATGGAAAATATTGAACTGCCAAAATTATCTAAAAGATTACCTCAATTTTTGACCGAAGCGGAGATCAACGAATTATTAACGAAACCAGATTTAACCACCCCGATTGGTCTGCGCGATAAAGCCATGCTTGAGGTGGCTTATGCCTGTGGATTAAGGGTCTCCGAGTTGGTGCAAATAACCATGGGGGATATTCATTTTAATGAAGGCATTGTGAAGGTGTTGGGTAAGGGTGGCAAAGAACGATGGGTGCCAGCGGGGCGTTCGGCCTTGGCTGCTATGAAAGATTATGCAGAATTAGCCAGGCCTCATTTACTTCGAAAAAAATTGTCGCCTTATTTTTTTCTTTCTCAAAAAGGTGGTCGATTAACCAGACAACAATTTTTTTTACAGCTCAAAAAATATGCTAAGCTAGCCGGCATCACAAAAAACATCAGCCCTCATAAACTACGGCATACTTTTGCCACGCATTTAATTGAGCATGGGGCAGATTTGCGTTCGGTGCAAACCATGTTGGGACACGCCGATCTCAGCAGCACCCAAATTTATACCCACGTCACCGGCGAACGATTACGCAAAATCTACGACCTCCACCCCCGCGCTAAACTTAGAGCCAAAAAGTAACCCCTGTAAATCGCCGTACCTAAAAAGAGATTGAAGTGACTTTGAAGGTGAGGTGGTTGCGACCCTAATGCGGGTTTGCCGGCACGGAATCCTTCCGCGTTCCCACTCAGAAGTGGGCCTCGGCTTTCCATGCCGGCAAACATGCATTGGGGGCACCGCCGCTTCCGCGATGGGTCGGCGAAACCACCTCACCTTCAAAGTCACTTCAATCTCTTTTTATATTTCTCAAATATTTGCAGAGAAGTCTTTTCGAGGTAGGGAGAGGCCAAGGGAGAGCCTTTCAGCGCAGGAGGGCGGCCGTAGGAGGGTTAAAAAATTTTATTGTTTTTTTGAATTAGAGGACGACAGAGGAGTACTCTAATTCAACTAAAAAACAAAAAATTTTTTAGCCCGACTAGGCCGACCGGGCGCGGGCTCTCCATTGGCCTCTCCCTACCTCGAAAAGACGTGGTGCTAATTGCAGATGAAGAGGTGAGCTTCCTTGTGCTTGACCTTTATTGGGGGTGACGTTAGCTGTATTGGGGTGCAGGAAAAAATCCAATTGCTTATTTTATTTTATCCCGCCTTTCTTTTTTCTCTTTCCTTTCACGAAACCGCCCACGCATTTATTGCGAATAAATTAGGCGATGCTACTGCTAAAAATCAGGGCCGGATTTCTTTTAATCCTTTAGTGCATGCGGATTTAATTGGGACTATTTTATTGCCCATGCTCGTGATTTTAACGGGCGCTCGGGTTCCCATTGGCGGCTGGGGAAAACCTGTGCCAGTGGAGCTGGCTAATTTAAAAAAGCCAAGACGAGATAATCTTTGGATCGCCTTTGCTGGCCCATTAAGCAATTTGCTTTTAGCCGTGATTGCGGCCGGATTTTTGTGGTTGATTTATGCCGTGGTGGCTAGCCAGGCAGGGGAGTGGTTAAGTGGGAAACCCTTTTTTCGTTCTACCCTTAGTATTATTTATGCCTTGTTTGAAATGGGTGTTCATATCAATTTAGGGTTGGCTTTTTTTAATTTGATTCCCTTACATCCTTTAGATGGGGGCAAGGTATTGGAGGGTTTTTTGCCTGAAAGTTGGGTAGAGGCTTATAATCAGGTGGCACAGTTTGGGATTTTCATTCTAATCGTGATGTATTATGTTGGGGCCTATGCGGTGATTCGTTATCCGGTAAGTTGGTTGACCGAACTGTTGATCCCTAATTTCTAAAAGGAGCATGAGTCGTAAGTGAAAAAGGCAAACAAAATAGTGGTGAGTGGGATGCGCCCCACCGGGCGATTGCACTTAGGTCATTTTCACGGGGTGTTAGAAAATTGGCTTGAGTTACAAAAATTGCACACCTGTTATTTTTTTGTGGCCGATTGGCATGCCTTAACCACCGAATATCAAACCCCAGATAATCTTTTTAATTTTTCTCAAGAAATGGTGTTGGATTGGCTAGCCTTGGGGTTGGACCCTAATCAAGCCACGCTTTTTATCCAATCTCATATTCCAGAGCATGCCGAGCTACATTTGCTGCTCGCTATGCTTACCCCCATTAGTTGGTTAGAGCGAGTGCCTAGTTACAAAGAATTAAAGATGGAGTTAAAAGATAAAGATCTTTCGACCTACGGTTTTTTGGGCTACCCTTTATTGCAAACCGCTGATGTGGCCATTTATAAGGCTGATTATGTCCCCGTGGGGCAAGACCAAGTGGCGCATTTAGAATTGGCACGTGAGGTGATTCGCCGGTTTAATTTTTTATATGGGCAAGGGGTGCTTAAAGAATGTCAGCCCTTGCTTACCAAAACACAAAAATTATTGGGTTTGGATAATCGTAAAATGTCAAAGAGTTATGACAACTGTATTTATTTAAGTGATGATGCAGTAACCCTTCAAAAAAAAATGAGTGTTGCCATCACTGATCCAGCAAGAGTTCGTCGTACCGATCCGGGGAACCCCGATGTTTGTAATGTTTTTGCTTATCATAAAATTTATTCTCCTGCTCAAGAGGTAGCCGAAGTAGATAAAGAATGCAGACGAGCTGGGATAGGTTGTATGGATTGTAAAAAGAAAGTAAGTCATAATATCATCAAATTTTTAGAACCCACTTGGCAAAAACGCGCCGAGTTGCAGAAAGATAAACACTTCGTGATGGACATCCTTGAAAAGGGGGCCAAGCAGGCGAGAAGCCATGCTCAAGCCACCTTGCACGAAGTCAATAAGGTGATGAAATTAGGCTAAGAGGGAATTCATGGAATATCGAGTTGACATTGAAGTTTTTGAAGGGCCTTTAGATTTATTGCTTCATCTGGTGCAACAAGAAAAGGTGGATATTAGTGATATTCCTATTGCCAAGGTGCTCGATCAATACCTTGCCTATTTAAATCTGATGGAAGAACTTAATATTGATTTATCGGGTGATTTTATTCTCATGGCCAGTGAACTGGCCTTGATTAAGTCTAAAATGTTATTACCCGCAGACGGGCAAGAGGATGAAGAAGAGGGTGTAGATCCTCGTGCCGATCTGATTCGTCGGCTCTTGGAATATCAACGTTATAAAGAAGGGGCTGCGTTGTTAATGGGGCGGCCTTTGTTGGAGCGAGATGTCTTTGTAAGAGGGCAGCCAGAAGATTTAGGCATGGAGGCAACCCCTTTAGAGGCAGATCTTTTTAATTTGGTCACTTGCTTTAGTCAAATTTTAGCTAGGGCCCCTAAGGTTTTGGCCCACGAAGTGATGGCGACCAGCATGAGTGTCACTGAGAGAATTTATGAGTTGATTGAACAATTTAAAACATCCCAACATCAAGCGCTGGAGTTTAAAGAATTATTTAAAGACAAACAAACCCGCGATCGATTGATTGTGACTTTTTTGGCGATTTTAGAGATGTGTCGGTTAAAAATATTAGGCATTCGCCAAATGAAGGCGGGGGAATCTATTTTTATCACTCCGCAGTTGGTTGAAAATTCGGAGATTAAAGTCGATGGCGTTACTTTGCATTAAAGGTGTCTGAAAAAGTTCTTTTAAAGTCGGCGGTCTTGCGGAAGTGGCGTGGCCCCTCTGTCATTGCGAGCCCAACGGGCGAAGCAATCTCCTCGGTTAGGCAGAAGAGATTGCTTCACCCTGCTGGGTTCGCAATGACAGAGGGTGCCAGCCTTGCAATGACAGAAAGTTCATAAAAGAACTTTTTCAGGGATATTTTTATGAATAAAGGAGCTTTATGATAGCCCAAGAAAATTTAGCACAGATCTTGGAAAGTTTAATTTTTGCGGCGCGTGAACCTTTGACGGTGAATCAGATGGTCGAGGTGGTTCAACGTGGTATGGAGGCGGCCACCGATGCAGCGCTCGATGGGGCTTTGACTGCCGAAGAACAGTTGGCAACCAAGCAACAATTAGAAGAAGAAAAAATCGGTAAGGCTGAAGTAAAAACAGCTTTAGATGCTTTGTTCGAAAAGTATCGTAGGGCTGGTGAATATGGCATTGAGTTGGTTGAAGTTGCAGGAGGGTTTCAATTTCGCACCAAACCTGACTTGGCGCCATGGATTAAGTTGTTATTCAAACCTTCCCCCACCAAATTATCGAAACCTGCCATGGAAACATTGGCGATCATTGCCTATCGGCAACCCTTGACTCGAGTAGAAGTAGAATCAATGCGCGGGGTTGATTCTGGGGCGGTGTTAAAAACTTTATTAGAAAAAGATTTGGTAAAGGTGGTGGGTAAAAAAGACGATATTGGCAAACCGGCCCTTTATGGCACCACAACTTATTTTTTAGAGCTGTTTAATTTGAATAGCATTAAAGATATTCCTAGTTTGAGAGATTTAGAAGAAATCGAACAAGAATTTAAAGCCCAGGCCAGCCAAGAGAGTTTGTCTCTTGCCAATTATCAAGAAGATACTTCGCCAGAAGATTTAGAGATGCGTTTGTTGCATTTAGAAAAAGCAGAGCAAGAAGAAGTGCTGGAGCTAGAAGACAAGCTTAATGAATTGCGCAAACTAGAAAAAGATATGTTCCCCCCCGACAAAGATTCTACAAAAGTTGATTAAGTGTGGCAGAGCGTATTCAAAAAATACTTTCTCAAGCGGGGATTGCTTCGCGACGTGAGGCGGAGAAGTTGATTTTACAGGGGCAGGTGCGGGTTAATGGGTTATTAGTAAAAGATTTGGGGTTCAAAGTTGATTTGTCAAAAGATCAACTCGTGGTGCGTGGTAAAAAAATTCTTCTTCCTTCATCCAAACTTTATTTTGCTTATTATAAACCGAGAGGTGTGATTGTTAGTAAAAAAGATGAGTGGGGCAGAAAAGCTTGGGCGGATTTACTTAAATTACCCAAAGAGGTCAATGCCGTTGGGCGATTAGATAAAGATTCTGAAGGCCTTTTGCTGTTAACCAGCGATGGGGCATTATTGCAACAGCTTACTCACCCGCGCTATGAAGTCCCTAAAGTTTATCGAGTGCAGGTGACCCCAGGCCCTCGTCAAGCATTGCAACAGGCTTTAGAACAAGGGGTAAGCTTGGATGGGAAACCGTGCCGGGCTTTGGAAGTTAAAATTGGAATTTTAGGTAAGCCGGATTGGATTGAATTAACTTTGTTAGAAGGAAGAAATCGCGAGATTCGTCGGATGCTTGAGTTATTTGATTATCAGGTTAAACGGTTGATTCGGATTAAGCATGGGAAGATAGCATTAGGTAATATGGAGCCGGGGGAGCTTAAGACATTAACTCAAGAACAAGTGAAACAGTTAAAGGGCAAATAAAATTCTTTTTGAAATCGGCAGAAGCTTTCCGGGGTCCGTGTCGTCCGGCGGTTATGGCCGCCGGACGCACTCAAAGTCTCGGCTTCCATGGCATCATATCCATTGATATGGAAGCCTCCGACAAACCCCTCCAAGCTTCAGCCGATTTCAAAAGGAATTTTACAATTCCCAATTTCAAAATATAGAATAATATGAAGCACAAAAAAAAAGCATGCAGACAGCTGCATGCTTTTTGAGGGTAGCGGGGATAGGATTTGAACCTATGACCTCCGGGTTATGAGCCCGGCGAGCTACCAGACTGCTCCACCCCGCGGTATTAAAAAATCTCTGCAAAAGAGAACGGTCTACGCTTATAGTGATTTGAAAATGAAATTGCAAGGTGCAAAACAAATTGCAAATAAAACGAGATGAATGCGTGAGTGTAAAAAAGTTTTGTCAAGTGGAAATGAAATTTAGTATAATTAATGCAAATTAATACAAATAGTTGTTGACTATAGTGATAATTAATTTTAATATTGAAATTAATAACATACGTTACTTCTAACAACCTAAGGAGGGTTAACCGTATGGCAGCAAAGAAAAAGAAAAAGTCCGCAAAGAAAAAGAAAGCTAAAAAGGCAAGCAAGAAGAAAAAGAAAAGATAGGCTTTCTCGGATAATAAATTTAAAACCCCCGGCCTAAAAACTGGGGGTTTTTATTTTGTGCGATTGAGGCAGAAGAGATTGCGGAAGTTTATCCTGAGTATCAGCGATGCAATGAATGGATGCCGGATCAAGTCCGGCATGACGTCATCCCGGACCCCGATCCGGGATCTATATATGACAGTAGGTTGTTTAATGATAAGTAGGTTGGTATAAAATAAGTTCTGGGGTTATTTCGGCGGCGTGGTTGAGAATATTATTGGCGATGTCAAAAATTTCACCCTCGAGTGGAATGCCGCTTTGAACCCACAGGCGATTAAAACGTTCAGTCCCAATATCACCACTCAACACTTCTACGCACAATTCTTTTAATATCTGATGCATTTAGACTCCCTGGCCAACAATGCAAATGGACCCCTTTTAGGGGATTCCTTATGAACAATTATACTAAAGTTATATATAATTTCAATTAAAATAAACAATAATTCATAAAATATTATTAAAATGTTATTCAGCGGTTTTCTGACCAGGCGCATCAATTTGTTTTATGTTTTCAGCGATGTAACCATTGATTCTAAAGCCGATACTGTTTTATGCAGACTTTATGGTTAGGCCCACTAAACTTCCCCGTCAATTTGGTCGTTATTTACTCACTGAACTTGTGGCCAGTGGTGGTATGGCAGAAATTTACAAAGCATCTATTCAAGGGGCGGATGGTTTTGAAAAAGATTTAGTGATTAAATGCATTCTGCCCATGTGGTCAGGGCAACATGAATTTATTGAAATGTTCATTGATGAAGCAAAAATTGTTGCTCAGCTCAATCATCCTAATATTGTTCAGGTGTATGAACTCAATCAAGTAGAGGGTGTTTATTACATTGCCATGGAATATGTGGATGGCTTGGATCTTCGCAGCTTGCAAACTTTGTTGGTGAAGCAAGGCAGGAACATTCTCCCTGAGATTGCAACTTATATCATTAGTGAGGCCTTGCTGGGGCTGGGCCATGCTCACGAGAAAAAAAATAAATTAAACCAACCGCTCCATATTATTCATCGCGATATCAGCCCACAAAATATTTTGCTCTCTCATTTGGGTGAGGTGAAAGTAGGTGATTTTGGGATTGCCTTGGCCCTCGAGCGTGGCCATGAAACTCAAACCGGAGTGCTTAAAGGCAAATATGCTTACATGTCGCCTGAACAAGCCGAGGGGGCAAACCTTGATGCGCGGGCTGACCTTTTTTCGTTGGGGATTGTGTTTTATGAATTACTTTTTCAAGAAAAACCTTTTGGCTCGGGGAACGGGCTGGCGGTTTTAAATAGGGCCAAAAATGGAGTTATTCCTTGGCCCAAAAGCTTTTCGCGATTACCGATTTTACTTCAAAACACCCTCAAACGAGCTCTAGAGCCCAACCGCGATCAACGTTATCGTAGTACAGAAGAATTTCGCAAAGACTTGCAACGTATTTATCATGTGACGAGAGAAGACTGCCGATCGTTTTTAGAATCAATGCAACATTCCAAGGTGCCAATCCTATCAACACCCGATGCTGTCACCACAGCTCTCCCTGACCCACAAACCGAACTTCTGTCAGCGGCTACCCGAACCGTTTTTTTAGCCGAGACCGAACATATTTTCGTTGAAAAAAAGTCTCCTGAAATTTTTAACCAGCAAACACCCAAGGGTTTTAAAATAACTCCAAGAGGATGGATTGGCGCGCTGGTAGGTTTGGGAATATTAAGCTTAAGTGGTTTATCTTTTTTTTACTCCAACCACTCTACTTCTAATTCTACTTCTGTTCCGAGTGAGGTTGTAGTAGAAGAGGAAGAAGATTTAACCCAAAAGCAAAGGCTTGATTCGATGCAGCAACCTCTTATTGTAAGACCAACCTTGGTTTCCGAACCAGCAAAAGAAAAACCTAAGTTGGGTGGGATTAGTATTAATGCAGTGCCGTGGGGGATGGTGTCAATTTCAGGGGTGGCTAATCAAGTTGAAACGCCATTTCGCAAACAAGGTTTAAAACCAGGGCAGTATGTCATCCGTGTCATGCATGGCCCTACTCAGCAAAGCTCGAAAGGCACGGTTGTCGTGAGTGATGGTAGAACCTCAAAGTGTTATGTGAATTTTGAAAAATCTTCCCAATTAATATGTCAATAATCTTTAAGTTCCCCCAAAAGATAATTTTATTTTTGGCAGCCGCTTTGGTTTTTGGCTCAGCTTGTGTGCAACGTACGCCCGAGATGAGCTTGGATATTCCCGTGCATAAAGTCACTCTACCCAACGGGATGCGTTTTCTGATTGTGCATCGCGAAGGGGCGCCCATCTTTACAGGTTATATTCGAGTGGGAGTTGGGGGTTATGATGAACCTATGGGTAAAACGGGCATTGCACATTTGTTAGAGCACATGGCCTTTAAAGGAACTCCTGAAATTGGTACGACAGATTACCAGGCAGAGGCAAAATATTTAGCCGAGTTAGAAACCATTGCCCAAGCTCTTAAAACCGCCGACTCAAAACAAAAACCAAAGTTGCTCAAACAGTTTGAAGCAGTGCGAAGCAAGGCCAATGAATTTGTCATCAAAGAAGCCTTTTCTAAGATTTACAACCAGAATGGTGGCGATGATCTTAATGCGACCACTAGTCAAGATGTCACCAGCTATTTTGTGTCTTTACCCAATAGCAAATTAGAGCTGTGGGCCTATTTAGAATCGAGTCGCTTAAAAGATTCGGTGTTTCGAGAATTTTATGCAGAACGCGATGTGGTGTTAGAAGAACGTCGTATGCGAGTAGACGATAGCCCGTTTGGGGCCGCCTACGAAGCCTTTTTAGATTTGGCCTTTGATAAAAGCCCTTATCAATATCCCACCATTGGTTTTGCTAAAGATGTGGCAAATCTCACCGCCACCGATCTTTATCAATTTTACCATGAATATTATATTCCAAGTAACATCGTAGGGGCGGTGGTGGGTAATGTTGATGTGGGAGAAACAGAAAAGATTTTACAAAAATATTTTGGAGAAATTCCTTCTCCAAAATCAAAACCCGAAATAAAAGTAGAACCTGAAGAATTTCAGGCTCGATACAAAGTTTTATACCAAGATTCTAATCCCTTTATGATGATTGGGTTCCCCAAGCCCACCTTGCCGCATCCTGATGATTATGCCTTTGACCTCCTCGATCAAGTCATCTGTGGCGGCCTTACCTCCCATTTTTATCAACGTTTAGTGATTCAAGAAAAATTGGTGAATAGTTTGGAGTGCGACAGTTCAACCCCAGGGGTGAGGGCGCAAAATTTATATTTTATTTATGCCTCTTTATTGCCAGGCCATGAAGGCCAAGAAGTATTAAAGGCCTTATATGACGAGTTAAATAAGATCACTCATGAAGGGATTAACCCCCAAGCCATTGAGCGGGCTCGAAAAAATTTATTAGCAGGGATTTTTTATGGCTTAGAACAAAACAGCGAATTAGCCAGCATATTGAGTTTTTATGAGCTATTAGCGGGTGACTGGAAATATTTGATTGAACATCCGCAGAAGATTAAATCGTTACAGGCTAGCGATTTACAGAAAATCATTTCAACTTATCTAAAACCCGAACGAGCGATTGTGGTTGAGGTAAAGAAAAAATGAAATACGTGTTTAAAAATCTGGGGCGCAAGAGTTTTCATCGTCTGGTGCCTCTTGCGGCGACCTTCCTACCTGCTAATCATCATGGATCCCGGGTCAAGCCCGGGATGACGGCCCGCCGCGCAGCCTGCCCCGAGCTTGACTCGGGGGCAATGACGATGAAAACTCTTGCGCCCCAGATTTTTAAACGCGCAATTATTTGTCTAGCAGTAATTTTATTAGGTTCCTTTGTTGGGATGAATCGTTCCGCGCGGGCGGATATTGTTCAGACCTTATCGAGTAAGCAAGTTGAGAACTGGGCGCCGCCTAATGTCGAGGTGATTCCGCTTAAGAATGGGATCAAACTGTTTTTACTCGAAGATAAAGAATTGCCCATTGTGACGGGTAAATTATGGTTAAGGGCTGGGGATATTTATGACCCTGCAAATCTGTTAGGCACAGCGAGTTTAACGGCTAGCTTATTGCGCCTGGGTGGGGCAGGGGCCGATTCTCCCGATGTCTTTAATGCCAAATTAGAAGACCTGGCCGCTTCGATTGGAGTGGAAGTTTTTTCGGAATATAGCACAGTTAGTTTCAAAACTTTAAGCCAAGATTTAGCCCCCACCTTAGAGCTTTTCTTTACCATGTTGCAAAATCCAAAAATGGATGAAAGCAGGTTAGAAATTTTAAAAGCCAAGGCGATTGATCAAATCAAACGGCAGAATGATTTGCCTGGCCCCATTGCTAGCCGGGAATTTAAAAAAATGATTTATGGTCAAGATAATATTTGGGCAAGAACATCCACGCAAGAAATGATTAAAGCCATTAAGCGCGAAGACTTAATGGCCTTCTTTAAGAAATATTATGTGCCTAATCAAATCAATTTGGCCATTGCGGGTAATTTTAAAAAGAGCCAGGTGTTGGCCCTGATTCATAAACATACCAGCGCTTGGGCAAAGAGCGAAGCTCCATTGCCTGAGCTAGCCGGCGTGCAGCGTCATTATACTCCGGGCAAATTTTTTATTGATAAACAGGCCGATCAAGCCACCCTGGTGGTGGGGCATTTTGGCGACAAACGAGATAATCCAGATAAATTTGCCCTCATCCTTTTAAACTATATTTTAGGAGGCGAAACCTTGACCTCTCGTTTGGGGGTAGATATTCGTTCAACTCAAGGGCTGGCTTATGCCATTTATAGTAGCTTTGGGTTAGATCGTGATTATGGAATTTTTAGAGTGGTTGCTCAAACCAAGGTTGAAAGTGCTGGCCTGGTTATTCAATCGATTATGGATCATCTCCAGCATATTCGGGAGCCGGGCAATATTCAGGCCCCAGAATTAGCGGCGGCCAAGGCGGCCTTTCTTAATAGTCTTTTTTCGAGTTATGAACCCAAGTTTAATATTGTGGCCGAAGAAGCTCGCTTTGATTTTTTAGGGTACCCACCTCATTATTTGCAAATCTTTGCAGAAAAAATTAAGGCCGTCACTTTATCAGACTTACAAAGAGTGGCGAAAGACTACCTGCGCCCGGAAGGTTTAAAAATTTTGGTGGTAGGGGATGGGGCTAAACTCAATTCACTCATCCGTAAGCAAGAGTGGCAAATCATACCGCTTGATAAGGGTTCATGAAGTTATTCTTAAAAAAACTCATTTTAAAACATGGTGCAAGTTTAGGGTTAAATAGCCTTAATGATTTTGAAGTGGAAATTCCCAAAGTGCCAAGTCATGGCGATTATTCCACCAATGTAGCCATGCAAGTAGCCAGAGCCACGAAACAATCTCCTAGAATTTTGGCCCAAAGCTTAGTTGAAAGCCTCAAACAAGAATCTGATTATTTAAGCCGAGTTGAAATAGCTGGCCCTGGTTTTATTAATTTTTTTATTAACCCCACCGGTTATCACATTGCTCTCAAAGCATTAGAGAGCGCTAACGGAATTAACTTGCCTAACTTAGGGCAGGGGAAATCGGTATTGATTGAGTTTGTCAGTGCCAATCCCACCGGGCCTATGCATATTGGCCATGGTCGTAATGCGGTGGTGGGAGATGTGTTGGCCCGAGTATTTGCGGCGATGAGGTATCGCGTGCAACGGGAATTTTATATTAATGATCATGGGGCCCAGATTCAAACCCTAGGTAAATCAGGGGCTCATTATTTGGCACGTTTGCAAGGCAAAACCTTAGATAATAATTTACCCACTGATGTTTATCAGGGAGAATATTTAGAAACATTGGTGAAAAAATATCAGCTTGAGCTTGAAAAATTAAACGATGATCAAGCCATGGGGAAATTATTGAGTAAAGATTTGCTGGCGGCCATCCAACAAACCCTGGCAAAATTGCGGGTTCATTTCGACGATTACTTTTCAGAAAGTAAGCTTTATGAATCAAAGGCCATTGATCAAGTGTTAAAGCTGTTGAAGGAAAAGGGTTTTTTATATGAATCTGAAGGCGCCTTATGGTTTCGTTCAACCGATTTGGGTGATGATAAAGATAGGGTGCTCGTTAAAAAAGATGGAACTTATACTTATTTAACCCCCGACATTGCTTATCACAAAGATAAATTTGACCGGCATTATGACCTGTATATTAATGTGTTGGGGGCCGACCATGGTGGTTATTTAGAAAGAGTTAGGGCAAGCTTGCAGGCCTTGGGTTACGACCCTAATCAGTTAAAATTTTTGCTCATGCAATTGGTTAATTTAATGGAAGGGGATGTGCAAAAAAAGATGAGCAAACGCAAGGGAACGGTGGTCACCTTAGAGGAAGTTTTGACAGAAGTAGGGGTTGATGCCACGCGATTTTTTTTGGTGATGCGTTCTCATCATCAAACGCTGGATTTTGATTTGGAGCTGGCTAAACAGCAATCGAGCGAAAATCCGGTTTATTACGTGCAATATGCCTATGCTAGGCTTTTCTCTATTTTAAATAAGGCAAGCGAGTCAGGGCTATCTTTAAACCCTACCCCCCCACCTTTAGGTGCCTTAAACCTACCCGAAGAGATGGAACTTATCCAAAAAATGCTATCTTTAGAGGATATTTTGCAAGAAGTGGTGGCAAATCTTGAGCCCCACCGAGTTACATTCTATTTAATGGACCTTGCGAAATCTTTTCAGGCCTACTATACGAAGGGGAAAAGCGATGCTCGCTATCGAGTTTTAGGTCAAGCGAGTGAAGTGAGTTTAGCCAAACTTTATTTAGTCAAAGTGTTGCGAGACACCTTTAAGCAGGGCCTGGATTTGTTAGGGGTTTCGGCGCCTGAGAGGATGTAGTTTTTATGGAAGAAAAATATCCTATTCATTTTTCCTTTAGCCAATTCATTTTATTGATGAGTGTCGGCGTTGTGCTGCTCATTTTTGTTTTTTTGATGGGAGCCAAGTTTGGCGCAGGAATTTTTTCTAATTCTCAAGAGATGGTCGCTCATTCAGAATTAGAAGGTCTAAAACCCGATCAACCGGTTATTCCAAAAAATAAATTAAGCAGCAACGAAGGGAGCTCTGAGCTGGGGCAAAGTGCCGGGTTTGGGATGGAAGTTAATCCAGCAAATGAAGCCGTGACCGATAGTGCCAATATTGCCGTGGCCAAACAAGTGCAGTCGCCTTTGCAAAAAACAAACACCATGGTGAGAATTAAATCTTCCACCGATTCGATTTTTTCTTTAGAGATCGATTCGATTTCAAACGAAACCCAGGCTGCAGCAGAATTAGAACAATGGAAACGCAAAGGTTACCCAACCTATTTGGCGTTAGAACAAATCAGTGGGCAACAAATTTATAAAATTAGAGTGGGCAGTTTTGGTGATCGGCAAGATGCCGAAGGTTATGCCAATCGTTTGCGCGAAAAAGAGGGTGTTGAGGTAAAGATTGTTCAAGCCGAATAAGCCTTGTCCCCCGACTTGATCGGGGGATCCATGATGGTTTTATGAATAAAAAAATTTCGACGACCGTTTATATTACGGAAGAACAAAATCAAAAATTGAAAAAATTGAGTCAAAAAACCAAGGTGCCGGTGGCGGAATATATTCGGCAGGGGGTTGACATTGTTTTAGAGAATCATAAGGCAGATCTACCCGGTGAACAATTAGGCTTGTACGATAAAATTTTAAAGCAATAATGCTTATGTATCAAGATGAAGAATATAAGAAATTTTTCCATCATTGCGCATATCGATCACGGCAAGTCTACCTTGGCGGATCGTCTATTGGAATTTACCGGCGCTATTAGCGAGCGGGAAAAGCAAGATCAATTTTTAGATAAATTAGAATTAGAGCGGGAACGGGGCATTACCATTAAAGCCCAGTCGGTGCGGCTTTGCTATAAAGCTAAAGATGGCCAAGATTATATTTTGAATTTGATTGATACCCCAGGGCACGTGGATTTTCATTACGAAGTGTCTCGTTCGTTGGCAGCCTGTGAAGGTGCGATTTTAGTGGTGGATTCCTCGCAAGGGATTCAGGCCCAGACCTTGGCTAATGTTTATGTGGCGATCGAAAACAATTTAGAAATATTTCCGGTTTTAAATAAAATTGATTTACCTGCCGCAAATCCAGCTCGAGTTAAAAAAGAGATTGAAGAGGTGATTGGGCTCGATACCACCTATGCAGTGGAGGCCAGTGCCAAAACCGGTTTAGGCACAGAACAAATTTTAGAAAATATTATTAAAGTGTTTCCTCCTCCCCAAGGTAACCCGGATGGGCCTTTGCAAGCTTTGATTTTTGATTCTTGGTTTGATGCTTATCAAGGAGTTGTGGTGTTGGTGCGATTGATGCACGGTACCTTACGTAAGGGAGACACCGTTCTTTTCATGGCAACCGATAAGAAATATACCCTAGATAAGTTGGGAGTATTTTCTCCGTACCCGGTTGAGATTGCAAGCCTGGGGCCTGGCGAAGTTGGGTTTTTTACAGCGGCGATTAAAGATATTCACGATATTAAAATTGGCGATACCGTTACCTTGGCGAACAACACCTGCGGACATGCCTTGCCGGGTTTTAAAGAAGTAAAGCCCATGGTGTTTTGTGGGATTTATCCTACCGATTCAGCAGATTATGAAGACCTGCGCAGTTCGTTAGAAAAATTGCGTCTCAATGATTCGAGTTTTCAATATGAACCCGAAACTTCACTTGCCTTGGGTTTTGGCTTTCGCTGTGGTTTTTTGGGTCTCTTGCATATGGAGATCATTCAAGAAAGATTAGAGCGAGAATATAATCTTAGTTTAATTTCCACCGCGCCTACCGTCATTTATCAGGTGCATACCCTACAGGGCGAAGTGATCATGATTGATAACCCTGCTAAAATCCCTGGGGCCCAAGAAATTGCTAGCATTGAAGAGCCTTTTATTCGGGCCAAGATTCATATCCCCACCGAATATATTGGGGCTATTTTGCAATTATGTGAGTCGAGACGGGGTGTGCAAATTAAAATGGATTATCTTACCCCTGAGCATCTCATGATTGAATATGAATTGCCGCTTAGCGAAATCGTGTTTGATTTTTATGATAAGTTGAAAAGTCTTTCGAAGGGTTATGCCTCTTTTGATTATGAATTAACTGGTTTTAAATCGGGGGATTTGGTGAAACTCAATATTCTTATCAATGGGGACCCGGTCGATGCACTTTCGGTGGTGGTGCATCAAGAAAAGGCCTTTTATCGTGGGCGCGAATTGGTAGAAAAATTGCGTCAACTAATTCCGCGCCAACAGTTTGAAGTGGCTATTCAGGCGGCCATAGGGTCGCGCATTGTGGCCCGTGAAACGGTGAAGCCTTTGCGGAAAAATGTGTTAGCAAAATGTTATGGGGGTGATATAACCCGCAAACGCAAGTTACTTGAGAAACAGAAGGAAGGGAAGAAGCGGATGAAGCAAGTAGGGGCGGTGGAGATTCCGCAAGAAGCTTTTTTGGCAGCTTTGAAAATAGATTAAGTATTTGGTGCCCAGGGCTCTTCATTGGCTTGAGTCTTTCGCGGCGGCCTTCATGGGATCAGCCGGCATGGAAGCCTTCCGGTATAACCGGCTTTCCATGCCGGCTGACCCTCATGAAGGCACGCCGCTACAGACAAACGCCAATGAAGAGCCCTGGGCACCCAATACTTAATCCAAACATTATAGAGAGGCTTGTTTGAATCAAGAGAAGAAAAAAACCCATACGCGGGAATATGTTGAGTCGCTTTTAGTGGCTTTGGTGGTGGCCTTGTTGCTGCGTTCGTTTGTGGTGGAGGCTTTTAAGATCCCTTCGGATTCGATGGTGCCAACGCTGATGACCGGTGACCATATTTTTGTGAGCAAGATGAGTTATGGTGTTAGAGTTCCCTTAACCCGAAAGTGGTTAGTCAAATTTTCTCCGCCTAAGCGGGGTGATGTGATTGTGTTTCGCTATCCCAATTATGAACAGGATCCGAAGAAAAAAGGCGATGATTATATTAAACGTGTGGTGGGCTTACCGGGCGATCGTATTGTGTTTGAGAATGATCAAATTACCATTAATGGTGAAACGGTCATCCATTATCCATTAGAAGGGGTGATGCCCGATCCCCGTAATAAAAGAAAGTTGTTGGTTAAAGATGACCCGCAAGATCCTAAAGCCAAAGATTTTCCCTATCTGCCTTATTATCCCTCGTGGTCTTCCAATACTTATTTTGTAGAGAAAATGGGCGAACGCTATCATTTGATGCAGTGGAGTGCCACGCATCACCCGGTGACCGGTGAGGTCATCATTCCCGAAGGGCATTTGTTTGTGATGGGTGATAATAGGGATAATTCGAGTGATTCACGAGACTGGGGTTTTGTTCCCTTGGAAAATGTCAAAGGGAGGGCCTTAATCGTGTGGTTATCGTGGGATCATGATCAGGGTGGGGTGCGGGTGTTCCGGTTTGGGCATGTCATAAAATGAGTAAGCGGTATCTAAAACGCTCTGAACGTTGGTGGGTCTTTTTTGTTGTTCTAGTTGTGCTTTCCCCCCTATGGGTGCGGGGTTGCTTTTTGGAAAATTTCAAAATCCCTTCCGCTTCGATGGTGCCAACTCTTTTGATCGGGGATTATATTTTAGTGAACAAGGTGGCTTATGGGTTTCGTATGCCAACCACGAAAATTTGGTTAAAAAATTGGGGGCAGATTAAGCGGGGTGATGTGGTGGTTTTTATGTATCCGCCCGATGAAAAGGTTGCCTATGTGAAGCGGGTCGTGGGTCTGCCCGGTGATAAAGTTCAGGTGGTGGGGAGTGAGCTTTATTTAAATGGCAAAAAAGTTGAGGAATATTTTGCAACTATCCAAGGGGTCAGGTCTCATGCGAGTGATCTTTTAGATTATCAAAGGCCACTGGGTTTGGATCAAAAGCATTTTCTGCCATCGCTACCTTACTTTGAAAAATGGCAAGATATGCTCTTAAAAGAAGAAAAGTTAGATGCGGGGTTTCACCATACTTTATATTCCAAAGAAGCCTCATCTTACGATGCCGATGAATCGCGCCGAGAATTTGTGGTGCCAGAGGGGCAGTTGTTTGTTTTAGGGGATAATCGCGACAATTCTTCTGACTCACGTACCTGGGGCATGGTACCCAGGCAAAATCTGATTGGGCGGGCATGGGTAGTTTTATTTTCGCTTCAACATCAGGGCATTCCGTTTCGCCCGCATCGCTTTGGGCATGTGATTCATTAGACCTAACTTTTAGAGGAGGGCGTCTTAGCCCGATAGTCCTATTATTAGGGAGGGTTTTGCCATGATACGATTACGAAATTATTGTGGGTTAGTTTTGCTGGTGGGTGTTATTTCAGTGGGGCATCCGAAGGCCTATGCGAATTCGGTTCAAGAGGTGATGAAAAAGGCGAGTCGTTCTCATCTGGTTGCCTTTGAATCAGAAGCGGCTTTAGAAGAATTTTTGAAAGAACTTGCCAAGGCCAAGCAAACATCTTCGCGTTCTCATTATAAAATGGAGAGTGATGGAATACCGACTTCACCCTCCTCGGTGGTGGGGCAAGCCTCAGATTCAGATCAAATGTCTGAGGAATCAGTTACCAATACCCAACATGCAGGTGTGGATGAAGGTGGGATTGTTAAGGTTCATGGGAATCATTTGGTAATGTTACGTCGTGGGCGTTTGTTTACCGTATTGGTAGGGGGCAATGCCCTTCAACCCGTGAGCGCGGTCAATGCCTTTGGGCCTGGGATTAATCCTAGAGGTACTTGGTATGATGAATTATTGGTTTCGGGCGATACCGTGGTGGTGATTGGTTATAGTTATCAACGGGGTGGTACCGAGATTGGCCTCTTTGACATTAATGCCGCGGGGCAACTCAAGTACCGCGTGACATATCATTTACGTTCTAACGATTATTATTCTTCACGTAACTATGCCAGCCGACTCATTGGCAACAAGCTTATTTTTTATGCTCCACTTTATCTTCATGCCTATGAGCGAGATCCCTTTCATTCTTTTCCAGCACTGCGCAAGTGGCATGAGGGTGCTAGCGACCAAGAATTCAAACGCATTGTTAGTGCCACGCGTGTTTATAGGCCCTTAGTTGAGGGATATCCTTCGACACTCCACACCGTGACGAGTTGTGATTTGAATAGCCGTGAGCTTGAATGCAAGGCCACTGTGGTGATGGGCCCCCCGGGGCGGGTCTTTTACGTTTCGCCCTCTTCTGTGTATGTTTGGGTGACACCGTGGCGCCAGGCAAAGCAAGAGGCTTTGCCGCGCTCGGTACTCTATCGTTTACCCTTGAATGGTGACGAACCCACCATGTTGCGTGCCATGGGTAGCCCGGTAGATCAATTTTCGTTTTTGGAAGAGGGGACGGGATATCTGAATGTCTTGGTACGTGCCAATGCCACAGGGGATGGCATGTGGCGAGCCGAAGTAGCGGCGGGGGATGTGGCGCTCATGCGTGTTTCCCTGCTTAGTTTCACTCACCATGGCAATGAAGTCTTGCGTTCGCAATATACGCCTTTACCAAAACCCAATGGTTATACGTTTCAAAATCGCTTTGTGGGTGATTATTTAATTTATGGGAGTGGGACGGGTTGGGGTTATCCGGATAAGGCATTTAGTAACCCTCTCTATGTTTACCGCTATGCCGGTGGAAGGCCGGTGCTTACACTGCCCGTGGGGCATAACGTTGACCGTATCGAGGCCTTGGGGAGTGGTGCCATTGTGATTGGGCCGGATGATAAAGACCTTCACTTTACTTCTATTACCTTGGGGAATTATCCCTCCATTGCCTCTCGTTACAAAAGATCGAATGCCACCCAAGGAGAGCTGCGGAGTCACGGCTTTTTCTACAAGCCTCTGGACTCACACTCGGGTCTGTTGGGTTTGCCGATTCGTGGTTCTGGGAGTGCGGGTTATGAACACTTAATCGACAATTCGGCTCGCATTTTATTTTTAAAGAATGATGCCTTTCAATTGAAAGAGTTCGGTTCACTTAAAGCCAAGGCAGGCACCTCATCGGACTCAAATGATAAGTGTCAGGCCTCTTGTGTAGATTGGTATGGGAATGCCAGGCCCCTGTTTTTACAAGGGCGTATTTTTGCGCTGCTTGGTTATGAAATAGTAGAGGGCCGGCTTGTAGGAAATCGCATAGTGGAACAACGGCGCGTCAATTTTATGTAATTTCGTAATGCCTCAGTTTTAGGGGTTTAACTTTCCTCAACCCGTGCTCCGCTCCTCGTATTCGCACTTAAAAAACGTTGGTTTGTATGAAGTTAGTGTATTCCCTCTGGTCATACCCTAACTTCAACAAACCATACGTTTTTTAAGTGCTCATGACTCGTCGCTCTCGCACAAAGGGTTTCGGAAAGCTAAACCCCTAAAACTGAGACATTACGAAGTAATCTAAAAACACCTTGACTATCTTTGCCGGCTTAGGTTAAACCCGCCCCAGCTTTTTAGAATAAATGGTTTAATTATGCCGCTACTGAAGGTTTTGGAAAATAAAAAAGCCCCCCGAGTCTGGGGGGCTTTTTTTTTATGGGGCGTGCATGGAGTTTGCCATGAGTGAAATCAAGCTAGAATCATCCCTCAAATTGCGCATGCCTCATCTTTTGGGGATGGAAGATCTTTCTAAAGAAGAAATCGAAGGTATTTTAGATTTAAGCTTACAATTAGAAAAACGCCTCGAGTTGGGTGAGCAAAAATTTACTTCGCTACAGGGCAAAACAGTCATCAATTTATTTTTTGAAAACTCAACTCGTACCCGGGTTAGTTTTGAATTAGCCGCTAAGCGCTTGGGGGCTGACGTTATTAATATAAGTAAGGTGGGCTCTTCGGCGGCCAAGAGTGAAAGCCTTTACGATACGGCCAAAAATATTTCGGCTTTTAATCCTCACATCATTGTGGTGCGTCACGAATGTTCGGGTGCACCACTCACTTTGGCCAAGCTGGTTGGAGCCAAGGTGGTTAATGCGGGGGATGGCGCGCATGAGCATCCCACGCAAGCCTTGCTTGACATGCTCACCATTAAAAAACGTTTTGGTGGCTTTAAGGGCTTGAAGGTTGCCATTGTGGGCGACATTACCCATTCTCGAGTTGCTCGTTCGAATATCTTAGGGTTGAAAAAGATGGGGGCTACAGTGCGATTGGTGGGGCCCATGACCATGGTGCCACGGGTTATGGAAAGTTATGGCGTAGAGATCAGTCATCATTTGGTGGAGGGGATTCGTGATGTTGATGTGATCATGATGTTGCGGATCCAAAGCGAGCGCTTAGAAGATCTGCCTTTCCCTTCAGTTCGTGAATATTCTAAATATTTTGGGTTAACCACCGCGGTGTTAGAACAAGCAAAATCCGATGTCATCATCATGCACCCTGGGCCCGTGAATCGTGGGGTAGAAATTTCACCCGAGGTGGCCGATGGCCCTTACTCATTGATTCTGCACCAAGTCAAAAATGGCTTGTATGTGCGCATGGCGGTTTTGCATTTGTTGGGAGGCGTGAAGGCATGAAACTTTTAATTAAAGGAGCCACGGTGGTTAATCCTGTTCAACAAACCATGAAGGTGCAGGATGTATTAGTGGTGGATGGGAAAATTGCTCAAATAGGGGAACGCCTGGCGGTGCCTCAAGATGCCGAGGTGTATCCCGCAGATGGTTTAGTGTTGGCCCCGGGCCTGGTGGATTTGCATGCTCATCTTCGAGAACCTGGTTACGAATATAAAGAAACCATTGCCAGTGGTGCCAGGTCAGCAGCTGCGGGTGGGTTTACCACCGTGTGTTGCATGGCCAATACCCATCCGGTGAATGATATCGGTGCGATCACACAATTTATTTTAGAAAAGGCAAAAGAGGCGGATGTAAGGGTTTTACCCATTGGGGCGATTTCCAAAGGCCTTAAAGGGGAAGGGTTGGCCGAGATTGGTGAACTGAAAGAATCGGGTTGTATAGCAATTTCAGATGATGGCAAAACCATCATGGATAGTCAGCTCATGCGTTATGCCATGGAATATGCCAAAGACTTTGATTTGCCGGTGATTACTCATTGTATCGATGCTCATTTAGCAGCTCAAGGCTGTATGCATGAAGGGATCGTGAGTTGTAAGTTAGGGGTAAAGGGGATCTCGAGCGCTGCCGAAGATATTATTATTGCGCGTGATATTCAGTTGGCTAAGCTGACCGGGGCAAGATTACATGTTGCGCATGTGAGCACCCAAGGGGGTGTGGAATTGGTACGCCAGGCCAAGCAACAAGGGGTGGCGGTGACGGCAGAAGTAACCCCGCATCATCTTACTTTAACCGATGAAGCCTGTTCTCATTACGATACCCACACCAAAATGTGCCCCCCACTACGCACGCAAAGCGATATTGATGCCTTAATTGCTGGGTTAGCCGATGGCACGATCGACGCGATTGCTACCGATCATGCCCCCCACGCCATTGTCGATAAAGAAGTTGAATTTGAGCGCGCGGCGATGGGGGTTATTGGTTTTGAAACGGCCTTTAGTTTGGCAATGCGGTTGGTAGAAAGCAAAAAACTCACCTTCATCGAGCTTATACAGAAGTTGAGTTATCAACCGCATCGCTTGGTAATGCCCCAAGAGCTTTATTTTGAAACCGGGGCACGAGCTGACTTGATTTTGATCGATCTCCAAAAAATTTGGGAATACGATGTGACCAAATCTTATTCAAAATCTCGGAATAGTCCCTTTCATGGTTGGCAATTGAAGGGTAAAGTCATGGCCACGATGGTAGCAGGAAAGTGGGTTTATGGTTAACAGGTCCAGCACGCAAGCCTTGCTTGTTTTGCAAGACGGCACCGTTTTTAAAGCCAAGGCCTTTGGTTATTTGAATGGTTCCGAAGGCGAGGTGGTGTTTAATACCTCCATGACGGGTTATCAAGAAATCCTCACCGACCCTTCTTATGCAGGGCAAATTGTTACCATGACCTATCCCATGATAGGGAATTATGGGGTTAATGAAGAAGATGTTGAATCGTCACGGCCTCAGGTAGCGGGTTTAATCGTCAAAGATTATGTCGAAAAGCATAGCAATTTTAGGGCCACGCTTTCTTTGGGCGAATATTTGTTTCGCCATAAAATTGTTGGTCTTACGGATGTAGAAACTCGAGCCTTAGTTCGGCATTTGCGCGAACGCGGGGCCATGCCTGGCCTGATTTCGCTTGATGACTTTGATCTCAAACGACTCAAGAAAAAAGCCAAGCACCTGCCTTCAATGGAGGGGCAAGATTTGGTGCAGAAAGTGACCACTCGTGAATCTTACACTTGGAAAGAATTGCCTTGGCAATTGGGGCAAGGCCACACGCAAGTTCAAAACAAGGAAGCGAATAAGCATCACATTGTTGCCATGGATTTTGGCCTCAAGCGTAACATCCTGCGCAATTTGGCTGGCCAAAATATGGACGTGACGGTGGTTCCTGCCCAAACCGATTATTATAAAATTATGGATCTAGAACCCGATGGAGTTTTTCTTTCCAATGGCCCGGGGGATCCAGCAGTCGTGACTTATGCGATTGAAACCGTCAGTAAATTAGTGGGCAAGGTGCCTCTATTTGGAATTTGTTTAGGCCACCAAATTTTGGCGTTGGCTTTAGGGGCTAAAACTTACAAATTAAAATTTGGGCATCGCGGTGGCAATCATCCGGTCAAAGATTTGTCGACCGGTAAAGTGCACATCACCGCTCAGAATCACGGCTTTGCGGTGCATCATGAATCGTTACCGGCCGATTTAGAAGTTACCCATTTGAATTTAAATGATAAAACAGTCGAAGGTTTTCGTCATAAAAAATATCCGGCCTTTGCAGTGCAATATCACCCTGAAGCCTCCCCCGGGCCCCATGACAGTTTGTATTTATTTGAACGGTTTAAACAAATGATAAAGGAGCACAATTGTTGAGTAAGCGAGGCAGCTATGGGTTCATGAAACCCGTGCTCCGCTCCTCGTATTCGCACCAAAAAAATGTTGGTTTACGATGAAGTTGGAGTATTCCCTCTGGTCATCCTCCAACTTCAGTAAACCATACATTTTTTAGATGCTCATGACTCGTCGCTCTCGCACAAAGGGTTTCATGAACCCATAGCTGCCTCGCTCACTCAACGATTGTGATACATTATATTTTATGCCTAAACGCGAAGATTTAAAACGCATCATGATTATTGGTTCGGGCCCCATTGTGATTGGGCAAGCCTGTGAATTTGATTATTCGGGTAACCAAGGTATTAAGGCACTCAAAGAAGAGGGTTATGAAGTGGTGTTGCTCAATTCTAACCCCGCCACCATTATGACCGACCCTAATTTAGTCGAGGCCACCTACATTGAACCCATGACCGTTGAAGTCGTCGACAAAATTTTAGCCAAAGAAAAGGTAGATGCAATTTTGCCTACATTGGGTGGGCAAACCGCTTTAAATTTAGCCGTGCAACTTTTTGAAGAAGGCATTTTAGAAAAACATGGCGTAGAACTCATTGGGGCTAAAGTCGAAGCTATCCGCAAGGCAGAAGACCGGGCACTTTTCAAACAAGCCATGGCACGCATTGGGATTGCAGTGCCCCAGTCGGGCTTGGCTCATAACATGGAAGAAGCGGTGCGAGTGGCTGAGCAAATTGGGTTCCCGGTGATTTTAAGGCCCGCTTTTACCCTAGGCGGTAGTGGTGGTGGGGTGGCCTATAACATGGAAGATTTTTATCACCTCGTGCCTAAGGGTTTAGATGCTTCACCCGTGCGTCAATTGTTGCTTGAAGAGTCGGTCATTGGATGGAAAGAATTTGAATTAGAAGTCATGCGAGATAGCCACGATAATGTGGTGATTGTTTGTTCTATTGAAAATCTCGACCCCATGGGCGTTCACACCGGCGATAGCATCACGGTTGCTCCGGCCCAAACTCTCACCGATAAAGAATACCAAATCATGCGCGATGCCTCCTTGGCCATTATTCGCGAAATTGGCGTTGATACGGGCGGATCGAATGTGCAGTTTGCGGTTAATCCAGCCAACGGCAAACTTTATGCCATTGAGATGAACCCGCGGGTGTCGCGGAGTAGCGCACTAGCCAGCAAGGCGACCGGGTTTCCTATTGCCAAAATTGCTACGAAGCTAGCCGTGGGTTATCGTTTAGATGAAATTTTAAATGACATCACCCGTTACACCCCCGCTTCTTTTGAACCCACCCTCGATTATGTGGTAACCAAGATCCCTCGCTTTGCCTTTGAAAAATTTCCGCATGCCGATGCAACTCTTACCACGCAAATGAAATCGGTAGGTGAGGTGATGGCCATTGGGCGAACCTTTAAAGAAAGTTTGCAAAAGGCTTTACGTTCTTTAGAAAATGATCGTTTGGGTTTTACCCCGCTGTTGGGTAAAAAGAAGACCCCGGAGAGTAAAGAAAAACTGCAAAAGGCCTTGTTGGTTCCAGGGGCTGATCGCATTTGGTATTTAGCCGATGCCTTTCGCCATGGCATGAAATTAGAAGAGGTTCACCAACTCACCAAAATAGACCCTTGGTTTCTTCACGAAATCAAGCAAATCGTCGAAGCAGAAAATTTATTAGCCAAAACGCTTAAGCTAACTCCTGAAACCTTGCGAGATGCCAAGGCCATGGGTTTTAGCGATCAACGGTTAGGAGAAATTTGCAAACTTTCAGAAGAAAAAATTCGAGCCCAGCGTAAGAAGTGGGGGATTTCTGCGGTTTACAAACGAGTTGATACTTGCGCAGGCGAATTTGAGGCCTACACCCCCTATCTTTATTCCACCTATGAAGAAGAAGACGAGGCTAAAGTTACCAAAAATAAAAAGGTGGTTATTTTAGGCAGTGGCCCCAATCGTATTGGGCAAGGCATTGAGTTTGATTATTGTTGTGTGCATGCCGTGATGGCACTCAAAGAATTGGGTTATGAAACCATCATGGTCAACTGCAATCCCGAAACGGTCTCTACCGATTACGACACCAGTGATCGTTTGTATTTTGAACCTTTGACCGAAGAAGATGTTTTGAACATCCTCCATCATGAACGGCCCGATGGCGTCATTGTTCAATTTGGTGGGCAAACTCCGTTAAAATTAACCCGTTGCATTGAACAAGCAGGTTTTAAAATTTTGGGCACCAGCCCCGACAGCATTGATTTAGCCGAAGATCGCAAACGTTTCAAACAACTGTTGAATAAATTAAAATTAAAACAACCTGCGAATGGTACCGCTACGTCACTGGGGCAGGCCCTAAAAATTGCCAATCGCATTGGTTACCCCGTCATGATGCGGCCTTCTTATGTGCTAGGTGGTAGGGCTATGCAGATTGTTTATGATGACGGCATGCTGCGCCGTTACATGAAAGAGGCGGTTAAGGTTTCGTTTGATCACCCTGTCCTCATCGATAAATTTTTAGACAATGCGATTGAGATTGATGTTGATTGTGTTTGCGATGGCAAGATCGTGGTGGTGGGTGGAATAATGGAACACATCGAAGAGGCCGGGGTGCATTCAGGGGATAGCGCTTGTTGTTTACCGCCCCATTCTATTTCTTCAAAAGTGGTCGATGAAATCAAACAAATCTCAAAAACCTTGGCCGAAGCACTTAATGTGGTGGGCTTGATGAACGTTCAGTATGCCCTCAAGGGTGGGGACATCTACGTTTTAGAAGTGAACCCTCGGGCCAGCCGCACGATTCCCTTTGTGTCGAAGGCGACGGGTGTACCCTTAGCCAAAATTGCAGCTAAAACGATGGCAGGGATTAGTTTGAAAAAACAAAATTTTACCCAAGAGGTGTTGCCACCTTATCTTTCGGTTAAAGAAGTGGCTTTGCCTTTCCTCAAATTCCCCGGCGTTGATACCTTGTTAGGCCCTGAAATGAAGAGTACGGGCGAGGTGATGGGTATCGACACTGATTTTGGGATGGCCTTTGCCAAGGCTGAGATTTCGGTGGGGACCTTATTGCCGTTGCGGGGCAAGATTTTTATCAGCGTGAAAGACGAAGACAAACTTGCCATTTTAACCGCGGCCAAAAAACTGCAAGAAATGAATTTTGAATTGATCGCCACCCAAGGTACGGCGCAATTCTTAAATGCCCATGATGTAGCCTGTGAGCGTGTCAATAAAGTCTTAGAAGGTTCGCCCCATATCGTTGATAAATTAAAAAGCCACGAGATTGCCATGGTGATTAATACCCCCTTGGGTAAAACCAGTGCCCAAGATAGCTTCTCGATACGCCGCACCGCGTTAGACTATGGGGTGCCTTATTTTACGACGATTGCGGCGGCCAATGCGGCGGTGAGTGGGATTATGTCGTTATTGCGCAAAGGGTTGCAGGTCAATTCGTTACAAGTCTATCATGATCGTATGCAAGCGCCGGGGACCCTCTGTCATTGCGAACCCAGCAGGGTGAAGCAATCTCTTCTGTCTAACCGGTGAGATTGCCACGCCCGTTGGGCTCGCAATGACAGAAAGCCCATATCGGCTAGCCCGCATTGGGGGCCCCGGCGCTTCCGCGATGGCTCTCACAGGGAAGAGCCTCCTTTACAACCGACTAACTACTTGAAATCTTTGTGTTGATTGAAATGCCAAAATAGCTTACGCTAATCGAAACCTTTATTTGTAAGAAAGCCGTTCTTCTATTTAAGTATGGGATTGCTCTTAAAAAAATATCTTTGGGTGGTTTATTTTCTGTTGATAGCCTTTTGTTCTTATTTTCTAGCCAAAATCACCAGCACTTTTATTCGCCCTTTTTTGAGTGTCGACCGTTCGATTAGCCTCCGTTTAGATACGCCAACCCATAAGTCGGGCCTAGATTCTCGCAAGGTCGCTACCCTCGATAACTACAAGGTCATCACCGACCGGAATATTTTTGACTCGCGCGAAATCAAGAGTGATGCGCTTCCGCAGGCAACCGGTGCGCCCATGACCTTTAACCCGAATTCTCCAGCGGTATTAACCACTCTCCCTATTAAACTCATTTCAACCTTTTCCATGGGTGATGGCACCGACCCACGTTCAACGGCCACCATTCTCAACACTCAAGGCGGTTCAGGGAAGGCGGAGGTTTATAAGCTAGATGACCAAAATTCTTTTGCGCCAGGGGTCAAAATTACCAAGGTATTACCTTCGCGCATTGAATTTATTAACAGTAATCGTTTGGAATATGTGGAATTAGAGGGCATGCAATCCACAACCCCTTCGACTCCAGCCGGGGGTGCTCTTAGCACCCAGCCCTTTGGGATGGATAAGGTTGGGAAAGGCCCCTTGGGTTCTAGCCCCAGTGGGGGGATCAAGGCTGCTGGTGGCAATAAGTTTTTAGTGGATCAGGCTGAGCTCGACAATGCCTTCTCAAAGCTTGACGTATTGTTCACCCAAATTAACGTGGGCCCTAATTTAGAAAATGGAAAACCCAGCGGAGTGAGGATTAATCGGCTTTCGGGCCAGAGTATCTTTGCTAAATTGGGGCTAAAAGCCGGCGATATATTGAAAAAAATTAATGGTGAAGACTTTGACATGACCAAGGGCATGATGCTTTTTGGCCAGTTGAAGGAACAAAAGCAGTTTACCATCGATGTAGAGCGCCGTGGGCAAAAAATGTCTTTTGAGTACGAAGTGCGATAGAAAAATCGAAGTTCCAAAGCGGGAAGTCTTGGCGAATCCGGCAGAGGCTCTCTCAACCCCCTGATTTGTGGAAAACAAGGTCCAGTGGACCTTGGCAAACACTAATCAGTACAAGCTAGTAACCGAGCTTGCTAAAGGGGTTTCGAGAAGCCTCTTCCCGCTTCGCCAAGACTTCCCGCTTTGGAACTTCGATTTTTCAAAGTTCCTGAAATGATTGCTTGATCTGTACTTTCTCTTTTGTTAGTTTCAATCAATTAATTTGATGGCCTCATTTTTTTAAGGAGAGAGCATGAGAAAACCGCGGCTCGGGTTGGGGGTTGTTGTAACAACAATCTCTCTATCCTGTTTAGTAACAAATTTCGTCCAAGCCCAAATCCCAACTTCCAAACCTGCTACTCCTGGTCCCAGTATTTACGAAGAATTGCTTCCTAAAAAAACGCCTCCGCCGCAAAAGACTCCTGGGCCCACGGTCACAGGTCAACCCACGATTAGCCAAGAGGGTATTTACCTCAACGCGGTCGATACCGACATTAAAGATCTCATCAAACAAATGAGTAAGGCCACGGGGAAAAATTTTCTCATTGGTGAACAAGTGCGTGGTAAAGTCACTATTATTTCAGAGCGCAAAATGTCGGTTGAAGAGGCCTATCAGGCCTTTTTGTCAGCCTTAGAAGTCAACGGCTTTACGGTCGTTGATGGGCCTGGGGGTTTGATTAAAATTATTGCTATTAAAGATATCTCCAATAATGCCTTACCTATTTTTAAAGACGAAAGCCCCATTACCGATGCGTTTATCACTCGCATTGTACAGCTTAAAAATATCAGTGCCCTCGACATGTCTAATGCCATTAAAAATTTGGTGAGCAAGCGCGGTAATCTTTTTGCTTACCCTGCCACCAACACCTTGATTGTAACCGATACGGGCACCAACATCGATCGCTTGTTAAAAATTATGCAAGAGCTCGACCAAGAAGGGCCTCATGAAGGGTTAGAATTTATCCATATTCGTTATGCTAATGCCAAAGATATAGCGGCCAGAATTACCGAGCTTTATGCACAAGATCAACCCAAGCGGGCCCCCGTTCGTCGTGGTCAAGAATTTGAAGAAACGCCTTATATTTCTAAAGTCATTGCCGATGATCGCACCAATTCGGTGATTGTATTGGCCTCGGGTCGAGCCATGGAAAAAGTGCGGGCATTGATCTCTCAGTTAGATCGGCCATTGCCCGATGGGGTAGAAGGCAAGATCCACGTTCATTATTTAAAACATGCCAGTGCCAAAGACTTAGCCTCGGTTTTGAACAGCCTTACCGCAGGGTCAGGGCAGCCGGGTCCGCAGACTAAAACTACACCTGGCAGCACAGCTCAGCAAAAAGCTCAGAGTACAGCTCCGGTGGTGGCTTCTTTTGAAGGTGGGGTGAAGGTAGCGGCCGATGAAAACACCAACGCCTTGATTATTACCTCCACCGCCAAAGATTACGAAACCTTGCGCAAAGAAGTGTTGGATCGGCTCGATATCCCTCGCCGCCAAGTTTATGTTGAAGCCGTGGTGATGGAGCTTTCGATTAATAAGAATCGCAACGTGGGTGTTTCGGGTCAAGGGGGCGGTTTCTTTTCAGTGAATGGCGACCGAATGTTAGGTTTTGCTTCAACGCTCGGTGGTACCACGCAGGGGCTTTCGGCTGCGGCTTTGAGTGGTTTAGCGGCGGGTGCCATTAGTGATACACGAGTAAACATTCCCATCACGCAAAGCGATGGGACTTCTTCTAATATTAGTGTGCCAGCCTTGGGCGTAGTGTTGAACGCCTTGCAAACCGATAGCGATGTGAATGTTTTATCAACGCCTAACCTTTTGACACTCGATAATGAAGAGGCTGAAATCCACGTGGGTTCTGAGGTTCCGGTTCCCGGTCAGCAAACCATTACGTCGGGTGGCAATGTTACCTCTTCCCCTGAGCGCAAACCGGTGGGTATTACCCTAAAAATTAAACCCCAAATCAATGAAGGCGACCGAGTTAAATTAACCATTAGCCAAGAGGTCACCGATGTTATTGCAGGGGCCTCCGAGACGGTTTTAACCCAATTAGGTGCTTCTTTTAGCAAACGTTCGGTAAAAACTGTGGTGGTGGCAAAAGATCAGCAAACCATCGTGATTGGCGGGCTGATTGACGATAAAACTCAGATCTCTCGCAGTAAAATTCCTTTCTTAGGCGATATTCCTTTATTGGGTCATTTGTTTTCTAGGCGCAGTAAAGTCAAGACCAAGACCAACCTGCTGGTTTTTCTGCGGCCCTACATCATTCGCGATACCAATGACTTTCTGAAAATTCTCCAACGTAAAGTAGAAGAACGTAACATGTTTATTGAACAAAATTATGGTGTGTCGCACCAAAAAGTGATTCGCAATTCTATTCGTAGCCATGCGGCAGAATTGTTAGATTATAAAAAAGATATTCAAGCTCAAAGTTGGGAAGTCGTGCCTCGTTATCAAAAAAGTAGCGATGGGGGCGGTGGGGAAGATTTGAGCTACGTTGAGCCCACACCCAAACAAAAACAAAAACGCTACAATCGCAAAAAATATAGTTCTTCGGATAGCACATCAGATTTGCAGTAGTTCAAGATCCTTGCTTAAATCCCTTGTTCTCTTATTTAAGATGATTTAACATAGCGCTGTTATGTTAGACCGAAGTCTGGGGAATATTTTACTCGAGCGCACCAATTTAACCGATGGCCAATTAGAAGAGGCCTTGCTGGTGCAAAAAGAAAAGGGGATTCGTTTAGGCGAGGCCCTCGTTCAGTTGCGCTATCTTAAAACCGAAGATATCTTAGAAGCCATCAGCATCCAATTAGATCTCCCTTATCTAAAAGAAATTGAAACCGACGCCATTCCTTTAGATCTCATCGCCAGCTTGCCCATTAACTATGCCAAAAAAAATGAGGTCATTCCCATTCGCAAAGTGAACGGCATTTTAGAAGTCGCATTATCCGATCCCAGCAATATTGAAACCGTTGATGAATTGCGCATGCTTTTTCATTGCCCCATTCGGCCTTATATTACCACCAGCGCTCAGGTGCTCGATGCCGTCAATATGGCCTATAATCGTGGAGCCACTACCACTTCCAGCGGCATGATGGATGAGCTGCGCGAAGAAAACCTCGATGCTATTGCTCAAGAATTAGAAGAACCCCAAGACTTGCTCGATGCCGATGATGAAGCGCCCATTATTCGATTGGTAAATTCACTTTTGTTTCGAGCTGTGAAGCAGAAGGCTAGTGATATTCACGTGGAGCCTTTTGAAAAAGAATTGGTGGTGCGTTTTCGTATCGACGGAGTTCTCTACGACATCATGCGGCCGGCCAAAAAGTTTCAAAATTCTATCACTTCTCGCATTAAGATTATGGCGAGCCTCGATATTGCTGAAAAGCGGCTGCCTCAAGATGGCCGCATCCGCATTAAGATAGCCGGTAAAGATATCGATATTCGTGTGTCAACGCTACCCACTTCTTTTGGCGAATCGGTCGTTATGCGGCTCTTAGATAAGAGTAAAGTGGTGCTTAGTTTTGATACCTTGGGGATTGAGGGCAAACATAAAGAATATGTCGAAGGGCTTATTGGTCGTAGTCATGGTATCATTTTAGTAACCGGCCCTACGGGGTCTGGTAAAACCACCACCCTCTACGCCATGCTAAGTAGGATCAACACCATTGATGTTAAAATCATTACGATTGAAGACCCTGTAGAATATCAATTGCAAGGCATCAATCAAATTCAGGTCAACCCTAAGATCGAGTTAACCTTTGCCGCAGGCCTTCGATCCATCTTGCGTCAAGACCCCGATGTGGTGATGGTCGGTGAAATTCGCGACAAAGAAACCGCCGAGATTGCCATCCAGGCTTCGCTCACTGGGCATTTGGTGATTTCAACTTTACACACCAACGATTCGGCGAGTTCCATCACTCGTTTGATCGATATGGGGGTGGAGCCCTTTTTAGTGGCGTCGTCTTTAGTGGGCATTGTGGCACAGCGCCTCATCCGCACCGTTTGTAAAAATTGTGGTATTTTATATGAACCCTCCGCACCTGAGATCGCAACTTTGGGGGCTTCACTCGAAGATTTTAAAGGCGTCAAAATTTACAAGGCCAATCCCAAAGGTTGTGGGGAGTGTTTGAATACAGGTTACACGGGCCGAAGAGGTATTTATGAAATGCTGACCGTTGATGAAGAGATTCGTGCCCTTATTATGCAAAATGTCAGTGGTACGGTTATTAAAAAGAAGGCCATGGAATTAGGGATGAAGACGCTACGAGAAGACGGCGTTGAAAAAATCAAGCAGCGCATGTCTACCATTGAAGAAGTTTTACGAGTTACTCAAGAAGATGTGGCACGAGGGGCTTAATGGGTGTCTTTGCTTATAAGGGGATCAACCGATCCGGCAAAAGTGTCAGCGGTACCATCGATGCCGAAAATCTAAAATCGGCCCGTTCTAAATTACGCAAGCTTGATATTTTCCCCACCACTTTAAACGCTGGCGAAGCTAGTTCCAGCTTGCGTCACACGGCCATTAGCCAATATTTTCAACGCGTCAGTGTTGCCGAGATTGCTAATATGACTCGCCAATTATCGACCCTCATTGGGGCAAACGTTCCGTTGGTAGATTCGCTCGCGGCTTTAGTTGAACAAATTGAAAACCCTAAATTACGCAATGCCTTGAGTGGTATTAAAGAAAAAGTGGTCGAAGGTGCCAAGTTATCGGATTCGATGCGCGCTTATCCCAAATTTTTTGGTGACCTTTATATCAGTATGATCAGTGCAGGCGAGGCCTCCGGTGCGCTCGATCTCGTGTTGAAGCGCTTAGCCGATTTTACCGAAGCCCAGGCCCATTTAAAAAGTAAAGTGATTGGTGCCGTGACTTATCCTGTGGTGATGGCGGTGGTGGCTATTGGGTTGATGTTTTTTTTGATGGTAGGGGTGGTGCCTAAAATTGTTAAAATCTTCACCACCAACAAAGTTGCTTTACCCACGATCACCAATCTTTTGGTAAAATTTTCTACTTTCTTACAATCGTATTGGTGGTTGGCGTTACTCCTATTGGCGATCTTAATTTTTGTGGCCTTAAAATATAAAGCAAAGCCTAAAGGTAAATATCAGTTTGATAAGCTAAGCTTAAAGCTGCCCATTTTTGGGGAATTATTCAAAATGATCGCTTTGAGCCGCTTTTCTCGCACCCTATCAACCTTGCTCAGCTCCGGGGTTCCCTTGGTCAAGGCGCTCGATATTGTCAAAAACGTGGTGGCCAATGCAGTCTTGACCGAGGTCATTGAAAATACGAAGGTAGCAGTTAAAGAAGGTGAACCCATCGCTTCATCTTTAGGCAAGAGCGAATATTTTCCACCCTTGGTGGTTCGCATGATTGCCATTGGTGAAAAAACGGGCCAATTAGAGCCCATGCTCGAGCGCGTGGCCGATGCTTATGATACCCAAGTTGAAACCCGCGTTTCTACGTTAACAACTTTGTTAGAACCTTTAATCATTTTAACCATGGGTGGGATTGTGGCCTTTATTGTATTGTCGATTTTGTTGCCCATTTTGAAACTCAATCAGTTGACGAGACGTAAGTAGCAAGGTAACCTATAGGTCATTTTAGAAGGAGTCATTTACATGAGAAATTTTTTTCGAGCCCAAGCCGGTATGTCACTCATCGAAATCATGGTGGTCATTGCCATCATTGCAACTGTAGCCTCTCTGGTTACCGTGAATGTTCTAGATTATCTCGACGAATCAAAGGTAGAAACAAGCAAGATTGCTATTTCCAATGTCGAGGGGGCCCTGAAGCAATACAAACGCAAGATTGGTACTTATCCAACGGCTGAACAGGGGCTCAATGCCTTGGTTGAAGCCCCGAGTGACTTAAAAGATTCCTCTAAATATCCCAAAAATGGCTTTATTGAAAAATTGCCCAAAGATGCTTGGGGCAATGAATTTTTATACTTTAGCCCTAGCCGGCAAGGGGGCAAAGATTACGAAGTGGTTTCTTATGGAGCCGATGGGGAAGAAGGTGGGGATGGCTATGACGCCGATCTCAGTAGTGAAGAGACAGGTGAAGCCAAACCCGAATAATCAGGGGCTCACCCTCATTGAAATCATGGTTGTGATCGCTTTGGTGGCTACCATCATGGCCTTAGGTGTCACCGTGATCACCGATGTGAGTGATTCAGATCTCAAAGAGGCTTCGAGTCGTTTGAGTGGCACTTTAAAATATGTCTTTAACGAAGCGGCCATTCAAAAAAAATATTATCGTATAGTGATCGACCTCGACAGTCAGCAATATTATGCCGAGGCGCGAACTTCGCCTTTTCTAATATCCATTAATCAAGAAGTGAAAGCGCCTACCAAAAAGCCAGAAGAAAAACCCGAAGCAACCTCAGAACCAGAAGAACTGATGCAGCAACCCGAGGGGGATGACTTTGCCAAAGTAGAAGAATATTTAATCGAGCCGCAACAATTAAGTGACCCCGTGAAGATCGTCGATGTTTTTGTGGGGCACTTGGCGCAAAAGGCCACCACAGGTAAAGTAGAGATTTATTTTTTCCCGCATGGTTGGACAGAACCTACGGTTATTAATTTAACCAACGGGGAAGAAGACAATTATTATTCAATTATCGTCAACCCAGCTACCGGCAAGGCTGAAATCAAGAATGAATATACTGAAGCCAATATCACCGACCACGAATAATCATGGTTTTTCTCTTTTAGAGGTCATGATTTCTCTAGCGATCTTGGCCTCGAGCATTCTCATCCTTTATATTTCCCACTCCAATGCTGTTTTAACTAGCGCCCGTTCTGAAAATGTAACCTTGGCTAGTCTCTTGGCCCAAGAACAGCTAACGCAATACCTGCTCGACATAGAAAAAGACATGGCACTGGGGACTTTCCCCGATGAGAAAGAAGATGGAGGCCAATTTGATGCCCCTTATGAGAGATTTAAGTGGGAAGTACAAATTAAAAAAGTTGAGATTCCTTTGGCGAGTGCCTCAGGCGATGGCAAGGCGCAAAGCAACGTTTCAGGTTCGCAGGTGGCTCAATATGCCTCTAAGCTGATTGGCGATGGGGTTCGCTTTGTTACCATAAAGATTTCTTGGCCCGAAGGCGAAGAAGAAGAATTTATTACCGTGAGTACCCATGTTACGAATATGCGTTAAAAATCAAAAGGGATTAACCCTTATTGAAATCATGGTGGCCATTGCCATTCTAGGCATGATGGCAGTGCTACTTTTTCAATCGATTGATGGCATGTTAGATTCGCAAGAAGAGGTGGTTAAATTAGACGACGGGACTCATTTGGCAACCAACGCCCTCAACAAAATATTTGATGATCTACAGGCTAGTTTTCTCATTAAATCACCGGTCATGTTAGGGGATAATCCTGATTACAAAATTGGTTTTATGGGCAAAGAAGACAGGCTCGATTTTAATTCTTTTAGTCATCGCAGGTTTGTTAAAGATCAAAAAGAAACCGAAGTGGCAGAAATTGGGTATTATTTAAAATCTCGCGATGACCTGTCAGGGGTTTATTATTTGATGCGGCGCGAATCGTCTAAGATTGATCAAAAAATCGATGAAGGTGGTAGGTCTGATATTTTGTTAGATAATGTCAAAAGTTTGCAACTGGAATATTACGATTCCAGGGCCAAAGAATATACCAAAACCTGGGATACTTTTTTAGGCAGCATTCAAGACCGCTTACCCAGGGCCGTTAAAGTGACCTTAACGGTTTACTTAGATTTAAATGTCAATTCATTAAATGATGAAGCCAATCAATTTGTTTATCGTGTCATTGTGCCCATTGCATTGTCACAAAAGGCGATTGAACTATGAACAGTAAGGTGTTCGTTTTGAGAGAAACGCGTTTAGATGGTTTCGTCAGCCGGCGCTGCAGCGGCGACCCTAATGCGGGTTTGCCGGCACGGAATCCTTCCGCGTTCCCCCGCCAAAGGCGGGGGCCTCGGCTTTCCATGCCGGCAAACCCGCATTGGGGGCCCCGCCGCGGACCCTGTCCTGAGGCTTTGCGAAGGAGCGATGGCTTCCTCAACCATCTAAACGCGTTTCTCTCAAAACGAAGACATTATAGTTATAGTTCTTCCCGTGGGGTTGCCCTGCTCATTGTTTTATCAGCGTTGGCTGTCTTAAGTGCTGCGGTGGTGGAGTTTGCCTATAATGAAAACGTGGTGTTTAGTTTGGCACAAAATCAACAAGAAAGGGTGCAGGCCTATTTTTTAGCGGTATCGGCCATCAATTTTACCAAACTCATTTTAAAGGCCGATAAAGAAGTGAAGGGTTTTGCAAAATCGGCGAATAAGCAATATGGCACCAATATCAAAATTCCCCCCTTGTATGAACTTGTTCCACTCAATACTTTCTTACTGCGGCAAGCCGCTTCGATGGGAGTGGGGGAAACAATCCCAACGCTTCCTCCCGAGGATACGGCTACTCCCAGCGCAAGCGGCAGTCCTTTGGGAGATATGCAAAAGGGGGTAAACCTCTTTGACCCGAAAGTAATGGAGCAATTTCTGGCTTTTGAAGGAGATTTTGCTGCAGTCGTAACGGAAGAAGAGGCCAAAATTAATCTTAACGCCTTTTATCAACTCAATCCTAAGCAAAAAGAATACCTACGCTTACGCCGCATCTTATTCTTTTTACTAGCTTCCGAGGAGTTTAAGGATTTCTTTAGTAATCGTCTTAAAGATGCTGAAGATCTTGCTGGAAATATTGCTGATTTTATTGATAGAGATGATTTGAGCAATGGTTTGCAAGGCGAAGAGTTAGGGCCTGAGCGCAGCAAATACCAAGACCCCAATCGGCGCCCTAAAAATGGGAAACTTATTTCTCTTGAAGAGTTATTATTAGTCGAGGGGATGAACGACGATCTTTTTGAAAAACTTAAAAACCATGTTACTATTTATGGTAAAGACGGTAAAATCTTGGCATGTCGGGCAAATGAATCTATTATAAAGGCTATGATTTTAGCCTATGTGGAAGGTGACCCTAGGGTGCAAGGAATCTCCATGGATAATAAAGAATTATTAGATAAGGCCGTTATGGCAGCTCAAACGGCTTGCCCCGATGTAACGGCCATGACCACTAACGTCGATACGGCCTTGGGGATTGTTTCAGCAACGACCACCCCCACCGGCCCCAAGCCGCCTCCGGCTACCGGTGCAACAACTCCTCCAACCACCGCTAGTGCAGCCTTTGGCAGCATGATTAAAACAGACGGTTTTGTTTATACCGTGATCGGAACGGGTGCGTTGGGTGAAGATTTAGATCGTCAAACCAAGGTTAATATCCGAGTGGTGCTTGACACCACCGAAAAAATCCCCGCCCATTGGAAATTGCTTTATTGGAGGGTGGAATAATGCCGCAGTCCCTATTAGGAGTCGATATTGGTTCTTACTCCGTTAAAATTATTCATGTTGAACGTGGCTTAAGCGAATTTAAGATCGTCAATTTTTTTGAATTACCGCTGGTGGCAGCTGAGCTGTTAAATCATGAACAGGCCGGTAGCGCAGCGCTTACCAAGTTTTTCCAAGATCATCCCTTAAAATACGATTATGCGGTTATGTCTTTACCGGGCAATCTTGTTGCCGTTCGTTATTTAGAACTTCCTTTTACTAAAAAGCAAAAAATCGACTCAGTCATTGGCTTAGAATTAGAAGAATACGTGCCGTTTGAAAGTGATCAACTCACCATGGATTATCATGTCATTGAACGATTGGGCGGTTTGAGCCGGGTATTGGTGGCTTATTTAAAGGTAGAAACCTTTAAGAAAAATTTAGCAACGCTGCAAGCCGGCGGTTTAGACCCTCGTTATATAGGGGTTGATTCGATTGACTTGAGCCACTTGAGTCAAACCAATTGTTTGCCCACGCAAGGGACTTATGTCTTGTTAGACGTGGGTCATAGTAAAACCAATTTAGTTTTTATGCGCGGGAATCGTTTAAGGGCCGTTCGTACCCTGAATGTGGGCGGGTTGCATTTTACTCAAAGTTTACAAGAAGCGTTGCAAATACCTTATGCCGAAGCAGAAGAACATAAGCATAGCCAAGGCCAAATTTCTGATACCACCGATGCAGGCAGTGTAGCTTTAAAGCAAGTAGCCATGAGATTATTTCATGAAGTGAAGCAAACTTTATTTGCTTATTATGAACGGGGTGAGGCCCCGATTGACGCCCTTTATTTATGCGGGGGTGGTTCGCGCCTAGCCGGCATCGACCAATTTTTTAGTAATTGTTTGCGGGTCAATGTGAGCCCCTTAGATGTTTTAGATGATCATTATACTCACTTAAGCGACCGTGAAACCGTGCGCCCTATTATTCCCACCGCCTTTGGGGCAGCTCTCCGTGCGATATTTCCCGGCAAGGTAGTGGCGCTCAATTTTAGGCAAGGAGATTTTGCTTATAAACGTGACATTGAACAACTCGAAGGCAGTTTTAAAAAGATAGGGGTTTTAGCGGCCACCGTAGCCTTTTTGGCGTTGGTGCATTTCATTTCAAGTTATTGGATTTTGTCAGGCCGGGTAGAAAAATTAAATAAAAACGTCGATAAAATGGTGCGCAATTCTTTGGGTGACGTGGCAACGCCCAAAGGAAGTAGCAAAATTTTAACCGCATCAAAAGCCCTCACCGAGTTAACCAATAAAACCAAGACGCTAAAAGATAAATTAGCCAAGATGGAAAATGAACAATCAATGAGCGCCTTAGAGGTGTTAAAGAAAATTTCTGATGCAACACCCAATCGAGAAGAAGTAACCATCGACGTGGGCGAACTCAATATTGCCAGCAATCGAGTTAGCTTTAAGGGAAAAACCACTTCTTATGATGCGGTGGCCAAGATTCAGGCCAACTTACAAAAACAACCTGGTTTTCAAAACGTAACCACCGGTGACCAAAAGAAAGGAATCAACGACGAGATTAATTTTACAATCTCTTTTGATCTCGCAGCTACGAATTGATTATATTTTCACGTCATTCCGGGCTTGACCCGGGATCCACATGATAGCAAAATTATTATGCCTAAATTCTCTCTAAAAGAAAAATTAAATATCGACGAAATCTACAGCCGCTTTCTGGGGTTTAATAGCCAAGAACGGGCCATGGCCATTGCGGGGGTGGTGGTGGCCTTTCTGCTCATTATTGTTCTGCCTCTTTCTTGTGCCAGTTCCAAATTGTCAAAATTAGAAAAGCAAATTCGCAATCACGAAGGAGACGTGGCTAAAATCATCGAAAAAATTCAAGAATATCAAGTGTTAGAAAAAAAGGTGAATCGGCTAAACGAGGGCATCAAACCCGAGGGTAGTGTCAAACTCACCGCCATCATGGATAATCTTTCTTCTAAAACGGGGGTGACGATTGATTCACAAAGCGAAAAGACTGGGCCTGCCGATGGTAACTTCAAAGAACAATATGTCGATGTTCAAGTGTCCAAGGTTACTTTAAGCCAATTGGTAGAATTATTTTATAGTATCGAAAATTATCGCGAAGTAAAAATGAAGGTGACCACATTAAAGATCACACCGGCTTGGGAAGATCGCAAATTGCTCAATGCCAAGTTTCATATTGTAACCATGGTTACAGCCACCAAAGAATCTTAAAAAAATATGAACAAAAAAATTCAAATCGTACTTTTTGCGTTAACCGCCTTTGTTTTATACATCTTTTTCCTCTTTTTTGTTTTTCCCTACGATGCCCTAAAATCTAAGATCCTAGCCGAAGTTGAGAAGCAAATTGGTAATGATTATGCACTGAGAGTCGGGGATATGGATGTGAGTATGTTTGGGAATCTTTATTTTCTCAAAGTGCAGGTATTAAAACGCGGCCAAGAAAAAGATGTTTTGGTTTTTCAATCCCCGAAAGTGAAGATTAATTTAGCTTTTTTACCCCTACTCTTGGGTAATACTCAACTGCAGTTCGATCTTAAGCAGGATAAGGGATCAGTGGGCGGATTGTTTCAACAAAGTGGTAATGAGCTAACCCTCGAATTAGAATTTGACGAAATGAGTTTAGCCAATCTTCAATTATGGAAAGACAAAGATTTTACTTATAAAGGCAGCTTAGAAGGAAGTTTAGAATTTAAAGGCGATGGCAAAAATTTTCAAAAAAGTGAAGGTAGCATTGAACTTGATTTAGTTAATTTAGTGATCGACCCCTTTAAATTTAATGCGATTGCGAGTGAAATGCAGCTCCCTGCCATTCAATTAAGTGGCAAAAAGGGTTCTAAGGTGGTTGGTAAGATCAACCAAGGCAAATTGGTATTAAGTGAATTTGTCTTGCAAGGGGGCGATTTAGAACTCAACCTCAAAGGTGATGTTCAATTGAGTGCCTTAGCCGGGCAGACCAAATTAAATTTAACCGGCGACATGAAACTAGCGTCAGCCCTAGAAGATCGCATTTTTTCATGGGTGGGTGGCATGTTAGGCGAAAGTTTTGACATTGGCCTTTTCAAAACTCAATTAAACGAAAAGCGCAACCCCCAAGGTTTTTTGCCCCTTGCCATTACCGGCACCACCCGTCGCCCCCAAATCAAAATCGCCGATCTGCCTATTCCCTTGCCAATGTAGTGATTGTCATTCTGAGCAATGTCATCCCTGCGAAGGCAGGGACCCATGATGGCGACAGAATCTTCCATTTCATTCTTCAATTCATCTGCAAATAAAGTCACGTCTTTTCGAGGCAGGGAGAGGCCAATGGAGAGCCCGCGCCCGGTCGGCCTACTCGGGCTAAAAAATTTTTTGTTTTTAATTGAATTAGAGTACTCCTCTGTCGTCCTCTAATTCAAAAAAACAATAAAATTTTTGAGCCCTCCTACGTCCGACCTCCTGCGCTAAAAGGCTCTCCCTTGGCCCCTCCCTACCTCGAAAAGACTTCTTCTCAAATATTTGAAGAGACATGAAAAGTTTTTTTGAAGTTGGCTGAGGCTGGAAGGGGTTTGTCCCTGTCGCTTCGCTCAGGGTAAACTCCAGCTTTCACCACTATGGCTATATAGTCGTGAAAGCTGAGACTTTGAGTGCGCCTGGGGGCCGTAACCCCCAGGCGACACGGACCCCTGGAAGCCTCTGCCGACTTCAAAAAAACTTTTTAGGTAATTAGTATTTTCCCAGCACTGAATTCTCGTATTTTTTTTCGAAAAAAATCTTGGTAGGGGGGTCTCTTATGGAATTAGCGAATATTAAGAATTTGAGTTTAGAGCAGTTGCAAACAACCTTAGCGGGGTGGGGTATTGAAGGGTATCGGTATACTCAAATTGTCAAATGGCTTTATCAATTTGATGTGGCTGATTTCAATGCCATGACCAATCTTTCTAAGGCATTGCGGGAGCGACTCATCGCAATGTTTACCATTGAGCGTTGGGTTCCCAAAATAGTTCAAGAGAGCAGCGATGGAACTCGAAAATTTTTATATGAATTGTCGGATGGGCAAACCCTTGAGAGCGTGTTGATTCCTAAAGCTGATCGGATGACTCTGTGCATTTCCACCCAAGTAGGTTGTGCCATGGGTTGTGCTTTTTGTTTAACCAGCACTTTAGGTTTAATGCGTAATCTCACTTTATTTGAAATTATTGAACAGATCATGGCTAGTGTTCGCCAATTATCACCTGAACAAAAGATCACCAACCTTGTATTTATGGGGATGGGGGAACCTTTTCATAATTATGCTACCGTGATTAATGCCTTAAAAATTATTATCGATCGAAATGCTTTGAGCATAGGCAAGCGCCGAGTCACGGTTTCAACCTGTGGGCTGGTGCCGCAGATCGAGCAATTTGCCCATGATTCCGATGTAAAACTTGCGGTTTCGCTCACGGGGACTACCGATGTCATGCGTGATCAACTCATCCCTATGAATCGAAAGTACAATCTCAAAAGACTTATGCAAGCTTGCAAAAAATATAGTCAAATATCGGGTTACCCAGTAACCTTTGAATATACGTTATTAGCTGGGGTTAACGATTTTTTGGCAGATGCCGAACGGCTGGTTAAATTATTAAAAGGTGTGCTGGCTAAAGTTAATCTTATTCCCTTTAATGCCTTTGCCGAAAGTGGATTTGAGCGAACTTCAGACGAACAAACGTATCGCTTTCAAAATGTGCTTTATCAGCATGACATTCAAACTAATGTGCGGCAAAGTCGGGGCCGGGATATTTTAGGTGCCTGTGGCCAATTGAAGGCGGCTATGGAACCCAAGGCAACTTTTGTTCAAAAGCAACTTCATGCATTGGAACGGTTGACTGAAGCTCCTGCAACACCGCATTGATTTCTTTTGAAAAATAGGGGTTAATCCAAACCTCGATGATTTTATGTTCTTCATCGGTGGTGCGTAAAATGGCCATGCCCTCATAGCTTTCTAAAATGGCTTTAAGAAAAACCACATCTTTAGGGTCTATTTTGAAATATCGTAAACGAACTTCATCTTCCATTCATGTCATCGCGAGCGTTAGCGCGGCGATCTTCCTTATTATTCTTCTCTTTTCTCCTACCGCGTTTGGCCAAGTTCCACAAGAGCAGCCTGAATCCATCCCCAAAGCCTCCCCCCCACCCGAAGATATTATTCGTATCAATCATGAAGTATTAGATCGCATTTTACGAAAATATGTCGATAAGAAGGGCCTGGTTGATTACAAATCGCTCAAACGCGATAAAGAAGATTTAGCTTTGCTCAAAAGTTATATTGATGATCTTTGTGAAATTAATCCTGACCTCTTGGGCCATCCTACCGAAATTAACACCGCCTGGTTAAATCTCCATAATGCCATCGTGCTTTGGCAAGTTTTAGAAAAATATCCACTAACCTCGCCTTTAAAGGCCCCTAATTTTTTCAGTGAACAAAGATGGAAGATAGGCAGCAAAAAATATTCGTTGTTAGATTTCGAACAAGAAATTTTTAAGAAAAAAATTCGTGACCCGCGGATGGTCATGGCGAGGGTTTTGGCCACCCAAGGAGGTGCGCGCTTACCACCCTTTGCCTATAGTGGTGATAAAATTGAAGAACAGCTCGATGAAGCCGCCGTTCGATTTTTAAAAGAACCCTACAATGTAGTTTGGGACCCTAAAAAGAAACGTTTGTTTGTAACGGGGTATTTAGATTGGCATCGTGAAGAGTTAGGAAATATTGAAATGCTCATTCGTTCTTATCAAAAAGGCCTACCCGAGAAGATTTCGATTGTTTACGGCCCCTTTAATTGGACCCTCAACGACCGAGCGTTAGAATAAATAAGACTTAAAGGGGCAGCGTGAGTAGGGTTGCTTCAACCCGTGCGGAATTTATCCTGAGGCTTGGCGAAGGACTCCTCGTATTCGCATCAAAAAAGTGTTGGTTTACGATGAAGTTGGAGTATTCCCTCTGGTCATCCTCCAACTTCAGTAAACCAACACTTTTTTGATGCTCATGACTCGTCGCTCTCGCACAAAGGGTTTCAGCAACCCTACTCACGCTGCCCCTTTAAGTCTTATTTATTCTACCGGTACAAGCCGCCGGTTTTGCGGACGTTTTTATTACGCAGCTCGGGTTTTTTGAAAATTAAGTATGAGGGTTTTGTTGAGGGCACGGGCGATTTTTTGGAGTATGGTAAGCGAGTGACCTTCGTAGTCGGCATCTTCTAGGCGAGAAATGACTGATTGCTGGGTACCGATCAATTTAGCTAGCTGAGTTTGGGTAAACCCAGCTGCTTCTCGGGCCTCACGGATTAAAATAGCAATACGTAAGTTGAGTTTTTCTTCTTGGTAGTGTTTTTGTAGTTTTGGATCTTTTTCGGCCCGTCTCTTGAGAATTTCAAGGGCGTTTCTAGTTTTCGTACGATGCTGTCTCATAACTGTACTTCTCCGGGTTACTTTCAAACAGTTTTTTATTTTTTATTGCTACTTCGATTTCCTTAGGAGGGACAATATGTTCTTTAGTAAATCCATGAGAGAGAACAACCGTTGTCCTTTGATAAAAGAAATAAAGGATTCGATAATTAACTGAATGATACCTCCATCTTAGCTCGTAAATGTTATCTCGTAAATAATCTGCCAAAGGCCTTCGTAATTCATGCCCTAGTTTTGCAAGCTCTTCAATACGAGCCCTAGCTTTAGCTTCGATTTTTTGTGGTAAGGTATTTAACCACTCTAAAACCGGGCATTGTCTCTTTTCATCTTTAAAAAAGATAACTTCAACTATTGGCATATGATTATATCAATATTGTGATAATTAACAAGTCTGTTTTTCACGTTCGAATAAATTCGTTAATGTTCCTATGCTTTAGAAAGCAAAGAATGTACCAGTTATTAGGTGGAGCCTACAGGGGAGAAATTTTTTTAAGATTATTATCTTATTTGGTATAGATATAGAATAAACAAAACTTGAGTTGGCAGCGTGAGTAGGGTTGCTGAAACCCTTTGTGCGAGAGCGACGAGTCATGAGCACCAAAAAAGTGTTGGTTTACTGAAGCTGGAGGATGACCAGAGGGAATACTCCAACTTCATCGTAAACCAACACTTTTTTGGTGCGAATACGAGGAGCGGAGCACGGGTTGAAGCAACCCTACTCACGCTGCCAACTCAAGTTTTGTTTATTCTACCGGTACAGACTACCAGTTTTGCGGAATTCTTCGGCTTTTTCTTCTAAGCCTTTTTCTAAGGCGGACTCGGGGCTTAAGTGGTGGATGCGAGCGTATTCGCGCACGTCTTGGGTGATTTTCATCGAGCAAAAATTAGGCCCGCACATGCTGCAAAAGTGAGCAGTTTTAGCTGGGGCTGCCGGTAAGGTTTGGTCGTGGTAGCTCCGTGCCCGTTCGGGGTCTAAAGATAAATTAAATTGATCTTCCCAACGAAATTCAAAACGTGCCTTAGACAAGGCATCGTCTCGCTCTTTGGCGTGGGGATGAAGTTTAGCAAGGTCGGCGGCATGCGCGGCAATTTTATAGGCGATGACTCCTTCTCGCACATCATCGCGATTCGGCAATCCCAGATGTTCTTTGGGGGTTACATAACAGAGCAGGGCACAACCATACCAACCAATTTGCGCTGCCCCGATCGCCGAAGTGATGTGATCATAACCGGGTGCAATGTCGGTGGTTAAAGGGCCCAAGGTGTAGAAGGGTGCTTCAAAACAATCGGCCAGCTCACGATCCATGTTTTCTTTAATGAGATGCATGGGGATATGGCCCGGGCCTTCAATCATCACTTGCACATCGTGCTTCCAGGCAACTTGAGTGAGTTCGCCCAAGGTTTGGAGTTCTGAAAATTGTGCCGCATCGTTGGCATCGGCAATGCTGCCTGGCCTTAAACCATCGCCTAAACTAAAACTTACATCATAGGCCTGCATGATTTCGCAAATTTCTTCGAAATGAGTGTAAAGAAAATTTTCTTGGTGATGGGCGAGGCACCATTTGGCCATGATCGAACCCCCACGGCTGACAATCCCTGTGACTCGCTTAGCGGTCAATGGAATATAACGCAATAAAACTCCCGCATGGATGGTAAAATAATCCACGCCTTGTTCTGCTTGTTCAATGAGCGTAGTGCGGAAAATTTCCCAGGTGAGGGCCTCTGCTTTGCCATCGACTTTTTCAAGGGCTTGATAAATGGGCACGGTGCCGATGGGCACAGGGCTGTTGCGTAAAATCCATTCCCGAGTTTCATGAATATTTTTACCAGTCGATAAATCCATCACCGTATCGGCACCCCACTTCGTTGCCCAAATCATTTTTTCAACTTCTTCGGCAATCGATGAGCCTAAGGCCGAGTTACCAATGTTGGCGTTAATCTTAACTTTAAAATTTCGACCAATGATCATGGGTTCTAATTCAACATGCCGAATATTGGCAGGGATGATGGCGCGGCCGCGAGCGATTTCATCACGCACATATTCAGGGGCAAACCCTTCACGAATCGCCACATATTCCATCTCGGGGGTGATGATGCCCTGTTTGGCATAATGCATTTGCGTAACATTGCCACGACGCTCCGTGACCCACGATTTTCGATGGGTTGGCAAACCCTCGCGAATGTCGATGGAGACATTGGGATCGGTGTAAGCTCCCGACGTATCATAAACATTGAAGGGTTCGTTGGGAGGAGTTAAACTAATTTGGCGTACAGGTACGCGAAGCTTGGGGTAGAGATTTCCCGGCAGATAAATCTTTTTAGAATTAGCAAAGGGTGCATACGAAGGATTAAAGGTTAATTTTTTCATAATTACTTTCCTCGTTCCCCAAAAGCTATCCTTCCCTCCATTGGGGAAGAAGGCGTGGCATAATTTTTCTCAGGGATCCTTCCAGCAGCATAGGCCAATTGACCAGCTTCAATGGCTAGTTTCATGCTTTGGGCCATTTTGGCCGGATCTTTAGCCTTGGCAATAGCGGTATTGGTCAAAACCGCATCGCAGCCTAGCTCCATACTTTTAGCCACATCACTGGCTGTACCAATCCCAGCATCGATAATCAAAGGAACTTTAACTCTTTTGCGAATTTCTTCAATGGTTTTTGGATGCAGTATGCCCTGGCCTGAACCAATGGGTGAACCCATGGGCATAACCGCCACACAACCAATCTCAAAAAGTTCTTGGCAAAGCAGAGGGTCATCAAGGGCATAGGCCATGACAGCAAATCCTTTAGCCACAAGTGTTTTAGCGGCCTTTAATAATTCAGGGCCGTTGGGTAAAAGATTGTAGGGGTCTTGAATCACTTCTAATTTCACCAGCTTGGTTTGAAGGGCACTACTTGCCAGTTCGGTGGTTAGTTCAGCTTCTTTGGCCGTATAACAGCCAGCAGTATTGGGTAAAATCGTTAAGCCATGACTTTTTAATAGAGGAAGCAGCCCTGATTCAGAGTGAGTTTCTAAATTTACTCGCCGCACCGCAACCGTGCAAATCTCGCAGCCCGACAGTGTGATGGCCTGGGATAATTTTTCTAAATCCGGAAACCCAGCCGTACCCAGTAAAAGTCTCGACTGATAAATTTTCCCAGCTAATGACCAACTCATAAAACCTCGGCTATCAATTTTCCCACCATGGGCGCAAGCAAGAATCCGTGCCGATACAACCCTAAGGCACAACTTAAAGCTTTAATGCGAGTGGGGCCGATCACGGGCTTGTGATCATTGGTGGCAGGGCGCAAACCCGCCCAGGTTTCTACCACCGGAAATTCGTAACTGGCCGGAAAAATCCGCCACGTCCCATAAAGTAGATCCATCATGGCCCCCGCGGTAACCGTTTCATCATAACCCATGTCTTCCATTGTAGCGCCTACCACTAAATGCCCATCAGAACGAGGTACTAAATACACCGGATAGCGATGAATACTGCGCACGGCCATATCAAATTGATAGGGCCCTTTTGTTTTTAAACAGAGGGCCTGGCCTTTTACCGGATGCAAAGCAGGCAATACGTCATGAGGTAGCGATGGAAATTGATTCTGCAAGCCGCTGCATATCACGACTTGCTCAAAGGTTTGTTTTTGGTCAGCGCACACAACCCCTTTACATTGTTGATTTTCAATCCACAGATCTTCCACCTTTTGATTTTCTAAAATGGTCGCACCGTTATTTTGCAAGGCCTGCTTTAAAGCGCGGATTAATTTTCGATTACTCAAAAATAATTCTTTGTGGGCACGAATCCCTGCCTGAATATTTGGGCTTAAAAAAGGAACCTGAGTTAAAACTTCTTCTTTGGTGAGCCAAGTGGTGGGCAGGTCTAATTCTTTTTGATAATCATAGAGCCTCTGTAATTCTTTTTCATCATCCGGATCAATCGCCACGAGTAACGAACCGGTTTGATGAAAATCAACTTCCAAGCCCGATGCCTTTTCAATATTTTTTACAAATTCAGGGTAAAGTGCGAGGCTATTTAAAAAAAGTTTTAGAAGTTTTTCTTCTCCGAAATGAGTTTCACTAATGGGCGTGATCATCCCGGCTGCCTTATAGCTGCAACCTTGCCCCACTTCACCTGCTTCAAAGAGCGTGACGCGTGCCCCCTTATTTTGTAAAGCCCATGCCGCCGACAAACCCGCAATACCACCCCCAATAATCGCAATATTTGCCTTTGCCGTCATTTAACCTCCTGCCACCGGGTGAATAATTTCTACCACATCGCCTTGTTTCAACACGACCTTCGTCAAATCTGATTTCGCAACCACCTCATCATTCACCGCCACCGCAAAGGCCCCCTTCACCCCCAATTGAGCCACTAAGTTTTGCAATTCCATAGCACTTTGCAGGGGAAAAAGTTTGCCATTCAGGGTGATTGTAATGGGTTCCGACATACTTTTTTATTAGTGTCGTATGGCTGGAGAAGTCAATATCGATGTTTCTTATGTCATTCCGAGCAAGGCGCGGAATCTTCCTTGTATAAATTATACCTTCCTACTGATTTGCTATAATCAATAATCTGTTGATTTTAAAATTGTTTTTATAGATACTTGGCTTTGGCTCATGAAAACGCGTGAAGAAATAATTGCAGCATTATCAGGCATAAAAGGGTCTCTTCAGAAGAAGTATCCCCTTACACGTCTTGCGTTGTTTGGTTCGTATGCAAGAGGAGACCAAAACGAGAATAGTGATGTAGATGTGTTGGTAGAGGTAAAACCCTCTATCGGGTTGGAATTTGTCACTTTAGCCAACCAAATTGAAAAAACAATTGGGGTACCTACCGATGTTGTTTCATTTAAAGCTATTAAACCTCATTATCTTAAAATTGTTGAAGCGGAGTTAATTGATGTCTAAACGTAGTTCGGGCTTGCTTATTGCTGACATCAAAGAGGCACTTGATAAAATTTTTGATTATAAGTCAGGTCTTTCAGAAGAAGCTTTTCATAACGATCATAAAACTATCGATGCCGTCGTAAGAAACTTAGAAATTATCGGTGAAGCAGCCAACCGTTTGCCAACTGACTTTAAAACTAAGCATAGTGCCATCGAATGGGAAAAAATAATTGGACTCAGGCATAGAATCATTCATGAATATTTTGGTATTGATTTAGGGATTATTTGGCATATTTTGGAAAACGATTTGCCTAGTTTGAGAACTCAAATCGGTCAAATTGAGTCCTAAATCCAGCAATCATAGCAATGGGATAGCTTTTCCGAAACCGCACTTTATATAAATTGCATCTTCCCACCGAAGCAGAACTAAAAAAAGAACTCGAACACGAACGTGAGCTAGTCGAACGTGGGAAGCGATTGTTAGAAAATTAGAATTTAACCAAGAATTCGAAATTCATAATTTATATGTATTCAGTAAAATTATTAGAAGAGTTATTAAATTTGATTCCTAATCTTAAATGGAAATCCTTGGATAAAGGTAAGCTAAATCAACAAGATATTCATGCCGATTATAAACTCATTCACAAATATCATAAATGTTCGATTATTGAATTGAAGGAGATGAAAAATGCAGAAAAAATTCAAAAGCAAGTAAACAAAGGTCTGTCTAAAATAGGAGGTTCATTAAATGAAAAACAAAGAATTCGAGATAATATTGGAAAAGCAGGAAAACAATTAAAAAAATACCAATCTTTAAAGATTCCATTAGGATTTATTACCTGTGGGTCTGGCATTGTAACGGGGAATTTTAAAGATCTAGCGGCAGCTCTCTTTGGAGATCCTGAAGTAAAAATTGATACAGGGGAATATATATTTAATCGGAATAAAGCACTTCTTCCAAATAAAAATACTACAATAAGTTATTTAGGATGGCTTGAACGTAAGGAAATTAATCCAAGATTGCAACTAATTCACAATGAATTTTCCCATTCAAAACTTCACTTTGATTTTTTTTCATCTTCATTGGTTGAACAACATATTGTTGAATTGATAACGAAGTCTGAAATTGAAGGGAAAATGGTTAGGGTAAATTCACCCTCAGAACTTAATAAAGTACGCGAAAGCAATGTCCCCATTTTGAAAATTTTGTTGAAAAAATTTCAATGAGGAGTTTTTTTGAACCTTGAAGATAAGTCAGAATAAACCAAGCAGAGATCTTGAAGTGTTTTCTTGATTGTCATGCCGCTATGGCTTCGATGCTAGTCTTTAGGCCCTCTTAGGTTTGCTTTCTTGGCGGTAATTTTAAAAGTATAACCAAGTTCTGAAAGGATATGCAAAAGTACATTGAAAGTAATTTGGGAAGTGCCAATCCCAAAATTCAAAGCAACCAAAAATTTTATTATGCTCAACTTAAAAAAACTCAGTTTTATTTCTTTCGTTCGTCATGCAATTTTTAGGCTAGTGCTGTCATGATGATGTGTCAATATTCAAAAAAATCTTCAGTTTGCCTTTTTTATCCTCTCGTCATAGATTGCCAACGAAAATCCTATGAAAAGCCCCAAAAAGACAAAAGCATTAACCCTTAAACAACAGCCGCCTTCGCTCCAACAGGAATTTTATTCCCAAATTCGAGAAGTCATTGAACAGGCCAGGGGCAAAGCTTATCGTGCGGTCAACTTTATTATGGTGGAGGCATATTGGAATGTAGGGCGGTTGATTGTCGAGGAAGAGCAAAAAGGAGAAACCAGGGCAGGTTATGGTGAGCATCTACTTATGTCTTTGGCTGAAAAACTTACCCAGGAGTTTGGAGAGGGATATTCATTAACAAACCTTAAGTATTTCCGTCAATTTTACTTAGCATTTCCAATTGGTCACTCACTGAGTGACCAGGATTCAATTAAACAAAAAGGTCACGCAGTGAGTGACCAATTGAAGATGCCTTTTTTAAGGCCAGAACTAAGTTGGACTCATTATCGCCTTCTGCTTAAAGTCGAAAAAGAAGAAGCTCGTAAATATTACCTAGAAGAAGCGATAGCCAGCAATTGGAGTACCCGCCAGCTGGAGCGCCAGATTAACTCCTTTTATTATGAACGGTTACTTTCCAGTAAAAATAGAACCTTGCTAAAAGAAGAAACCAATAAACTAGAAATTCCAGCTTGCCCTGAAGATTTAATTAAGGATCCATTAGTTTTGGAATTTTTAAATGTGAAACGAGATGCCGTGCTTCAAGAAAAAGACTTAGAAAGTCTCTTGATTGGCAAGTTGCAAGATTTCCTTTTGGAATTAGGGCGAGGCTTTTCGTTCGTTGGACGACAGCACCGAATTTCAGCAGACACAGAGCATTTTTATATCGATCTGGTTTTTTATAACTATGTTCTTAAGTGTTTTATTTTGATCGATCTTAAAATAGGCCGACTAACTCACCAAGACGTTGGTCAAATGGATTTTTATGTTCGTTATTTCGAAGATAAAATGCGAGGCAAGGGCGATAATCCAACCATTGGTATCGTGCTTTGCTCCGAAAAGAACGAAACCATTGTAAAATATTCGATGCTCAAAGGTTCCAAGCGTCTCTTTGCTTCAAAATATAAATTACACCTTCCCACCGAAGCAGAACTAAAAAAAGAACTCGAACACGAACGCGAGCTAATCGAACGTGAGAAGCGGTTGTTGGGGGGGTAACAGATGAAAAATATATTTTGGATTATGGGAAGGGGTGTTTCAATTGAATGTGGGTTGAATTGGGATGCCAAGGATATATTAAATGACAAAAGTCTAAGTCAATCCGAACAGAAAAACCTAATCCAAAAAAAACTCATTCAGATACAACACTCAAGTAAAATTAATCTGCTACCGTATCGAGAGCTTTTGCAAATCTGTGAGAAACATACAGTGTCTGGCGTTAAGCATGTTTTTTCTACTCTAAACTGGGATACTTTATTTGAACAAGCAATCAATGAGAAAAATTGGCAAATGGTTCCGTATTGGCTAGGTAGCTCCTTTGTATATCATTTGAATGGGAACTCTGAAAATGGCGATACTGGGGATTTTATAGAAAATAAAAAATTAAAGATAAGATCTGATATTAGTTTGCCAAATGACTCTATTAATGAAAGAAAAAAATCTGTCGAATTGAATTCTTTTATTAGTAAAATGGTGGGTAATAAGGGAGTAGTTGCGATTGTTGGTATGTCTTTACAAAATGAAACGGATAAATTTTTTGAAAAGATATTTGAATATTATCAACCAATGCAGCTAGGAGAATGTGATTTAGTAATTGTGAATCCATGCGGAAACGTATTAGAAACCATAGTTGAAAAATTCAAGCTATTTTTGAGGAAACCTATTGTTAAAGTTGAATATGGTTTTAGCGCTTGGTTAAATAAAGGCTGTCCCGAACTCAAAGAAATTGGAGTTTTTAAGTAGATTGCATTAAGAAAAATTGTTCTTTAGCTAACATCCATGCTTGATTTTTCTAAAATCAAGCAATTTAGTATTAGTAGGTTCCAAATTTATTGCGGTATTAAGATACTGTAAGAATTTTTTACAATCTCCTAGCCGCAGATATAATTTACCAAGATCAAAAAAATAATCAGCCGTTAAATTTGCTAAAGGGCGGTGACTCAATTTTTCTAAATTGTTGATCATTTTATGAAGTAGTTTTTGGTTTGCTGGCATATTGACGTAGGCTGAACTTAAACTATTTAAATAACGGTTGGAGTATTCTGCAGCTATTTCCAAATATTTGATGCCACAATTATTATCTTTATCTTCAATCTTGCAAAATACACTCATAAAGAAATTCAGATCTGGTTCGTAAGGGTATTTTGATAATCCAAATTTAGTAAATTCAAGTACCAACTGGTCATCAGCTCCTAATGCGTTTAAATATATTGGAAACACCTTGATTGTTTTTTCGTCAGAAAATTTTTGGAATATTATTTTTTTCGCTGCATCTTTTTTTTCGAAGTTTTTCAATTCGTGATAAACGACCACTTCCGCAAGTTTAACAAATAAATCTTCAGGATCTTTTTCATGAAGTATGCGTACTTTTTCGGCGATAATATTAATATTATTTTCTAGCTTTGCTTTTAATCCAAAATACCAAACATTTAACATAACATTGTCTGGGTTTTCGTTATAAAGTTTTTCAACTTTTGAGTAAGTAGTTTGAACGTCATGTTCGATCAGACCGTGTAAAGCTTCACGCAATTGTTGTGTGATCTGGATCTGTTTTAAATCCTTTTTGCTTTGGGTGATCTCTTTTTGAAAATAGAGGTAAGAACCTAGGCTTATGGCAAGAAGCAATGTAATTAACGAAATGCTTTTGCGGCGTCGTTTTAGCCATATTTTTGTTTTATAGGAATAAGAAGGTGGTTTTGCCTGAATAGGCAAATAATCCAAAAAATTGATTAAATCATTTTTTAAATCAAAAATAGTCTTATATCGGTATTCGATATTTTTTGAAATTGAAGTTGAAATTATTGTTTCTAAATCATTTGGGATGTTTTTCCAACGACTCTTAGGTCTAACAGGTTCTTTATTTTTAATATTAGCATAAATTTCATAAATGCTATTTCCTTCGTAGGGCAAGTTTCCGGTTAAAGCTTCATATAAAGTGACCCCTAATGAGTAGACATCGAGTTGCCTGTTGTCATGGGATTCATTTTTTAAGAACGTTTCTGGAGCCGAGTAAATGGGTGTTCCTAAAAATTCTCCAGTAACTGTTAAGTTTTCTTCAACCTCATCATGGCTCAGTCCAAAATCTAAAAGTACAGGGTTCCCATTGGGTTCAACAATAATATTGGATGGCTTGATATCTCGATGGATTACTCCATTGTCATGAGCATACTGAACAGCATCAGCTACTTTGGTGATCAAATTACAAAAAAATTCAGTGGGGCTTTTGCCATTAATAGATATGGATTTAGCCAGAGAAGGTTCAATATTATTTGCAATGGCTTCAGTTAAATCTTTTATTTTAAGGATTGAACGGTCTTTGCCTGCAAGAGAAGAAATCAATTTGTTCAGAGGAATACCTGGCACATATTTCATGATGATATAAAAAGAACTTTCTTCTTCCCCTATATCGTATACCGGAACAATATTTTTATGATTCAACCGGCCGATGGTTCGGCTTTCCCTTAAGAACCGTTCTTTGAGAGCTTGATTATCAACCGCAAATGGGCGTAAAACTTTTACAACTACATCTCGATTGAGTTTTTCTTGTCGAGCTAGGTAAACGACTCCCATGCCTCCTTGCCCCAGTATTTTTAAAAGGGTACAACCGCCTATAACCCTCCCTAGTTGTTGGGGTAGTTTTTCTTTAGATGAAGAATCTTTGTCCGAAAAAACACCCATTATTTTTTGATATGCTTTGATCTTTTTCTCGAGAGGGTCTTTAAATTGAGTGTATTGCTTCAAAAGAGGCGTAAAATCGATGGGCAACTCATCATCAGCATGCTTTTCTATAAAAGACTGAAAAATCGTATTGATTTGTTCATTCATTTGTTTGTGTCATAAAGTCAGTCAATTTATTTATAGCTCGGGCAAATTGCATTCGTGCAGCATCCTCACTTAAATTTAATTCAGTTCCAATTTCTTTAAAAGAAAGCCCTTCATATTGCCGCATGATTACAATTTCCTTTTGGACTTGTGATAAGTTGTCCATAGCGGCTTCAAGGGCTAAGACATCTTCTTTAAGCCGTAACTGAAAACTAGGCCTATAAAGACTATCAGCGGGAATATTTGATAAAATCGAACGATCTTTTTCAGAATCTTGTTTTGATTGAATTTCTTGATGGAGGTTTCGTTTTTGCGCGCCATGATAATCAGCTAGATCACAGATTTCATTTTGAACAAGTTTGCTAATCCAATGTAGAAAAGCCGCTTCGTCTTTGGGTTCAAAATTATCAAAAGCTTTAACTGCACGAATCATCACTTCTTGAACTACATCCATAGATTCAACCTTTGTTCTTAGTTGTGGGCCAAGCCGGGCGCGAACAATTCGCAGAATTCTTTGTAGGTAGCGTTCCATTAAAAGATTTAACGCTCCATTTTCCCCTGCCTTGGCTCGGTTGACCAAATGAATAGTGGTTTGAAGATCACTCATTTTCTTTTATATTTCATATACTTATAAATTCATCAATTGTTTTGTTCGGTTTTAATAATGGTGCCGCTTTTAGAAGTAGAACAGTTAATTAAAACAAACTTTTAAAAAGGAGAAAAACCATGAAAACATTTATTATCACTACCTTAGCAATCTTAATCACAGCAATTAGCTCGCCTTCTTGGGCTTATGTTAACGTTAACGGGTACTTTAAAAGCAATGGGACTTATGTGTCACCCCATATTCGTAGCTATCCCGATGGAAATCCTTACAACAACTTAAGCTCGTTTAACATGAACCAATCCCCACTTAACAGCAGTCCATTCAATCCAAATATTGGAATGGCTGTTAGCAAAGTGTAATTTAATAAAGAAAGGGCCGGTTTTGAAAAGATCCGGCTCTTGATTTTTTTTAAGGAGCCAAGTTATGAAATACCTAATATTCATAGTAGGTTTGATCTTAATAGGAAGTCTTAATTTTAACCAAGTAGAGGCTCATCCTGGTGGAACTGACAGGGCAGGCTGCCACCATTGCTGGACAAATTGTGAACGGTGGGGATTAGTGTATGGGGAATATCATTGTCATTGATAAATATAATTCATTTTACGCTGCTTTCTTGGTGATAATTTTAAAAGTATAGCCAAGTTCTGAAAGGATATGCAAAAGTACATCGAAAGTAATTTGGGCAGTGCCAATTCCAGATTCAATTTGTGCAATCCTTCCTTGCGTAACACCTAGTTTTTTAGCCAAAGATTTTTGGGAAAGACCTTTATTCTTTCGTTCTTTGATAATTAATTGGATAAGGTTTTGCTTGGCACGCACTTCCTCAATATTAATGCCAAAAGAATCAGCAATTTCTTCAATATTCATTTCTTTCCAAGCCATTTTATACCTCCTTAATCCTTTTGAGGATCAGTTCAATTTCCCGTTTGGGAATTTCCTGGGTTTTCTTGCGCATAGCGTGAAGTAAATAGATTGCATCTCCCTTTTTAGTAAAATAGAAGATACGTACTTGCCCATTTCTGTCTTTTAGGCGAATTTCATGGAGCCCTGGGTAAACACTAGAAAGATTGCGACTTATCGGCATCGTAAGATTATGGCCAGAAGCTAAGAGCATGATGGCATCTAAAAAGTCTGCGCGAATTCCGTCGGATTGATTTTGAAGGAATTCCTCAACTGGGCTTCTGCCAGAACTTAGCAAATAAAACTTTACCTTCACTAGAAATAAATATAAGCTTAAACTAATTATTAGTCAAGGCTAATATAAATTAAATAAGATTAGAGATGTTCAAGGCAACCAAAAATTTTATTATGCTTAACTTAAAGAAACTTAGTTTTATTTCTCTCGTTGCCTTCATTGTCATATCTTTTTCAGGGCGGGAAATCTTGGCAAGCGATTCTTGCGAAATGTTGATAGATTTTTATAATGAATATTTATCCTACCACGATACCGTTTCGAATTTGAAACAGCGAACATTTAAAAGTAAATTTTCAAAATACATGACTCCAGAAGGTTTGAAAAAGGCTTGGTATGTCATGACTCATGAAGGCTATGACCCCATCGTGCAAGGGCAAGACTACTCTCCCAATTGGAAAAATCATTTGAAGGCAATCCTTCTCAAGCACCAACGTGATCAAATAATATGCAAAGTTGTGATCGACCCCAGTTGGCCACAGGAAGTCATTGTCAAATTACAGAAAAAAGCAAACCAGGTTCTGATTTCGGAGTTTTCTAATAAGATATGAAACTAAATATAATGGTTGTGGCATTACTGTGCTTTTATCTTTTAACTTCGCCTGTGAGGGCAGAAGACTCTGGCTGCATCTTGCCCAAAGAAACTGCCGTTATCCCCTTGCTCGATGCGAAGAGCCTTGAGGTAAAGGAAGTCTTTCCCCCTAAAAAATATCTTGAAGGTAAAAGATTAACCGAATCTCTTTTGATGAAAGATGGCACCAAGATTATTTATGAAGTTGGAGGCTGCGCTCATTATTCCTTCAGTTTTACCTATGAAAATATAAAAGGCTTATTTCCAACGAATAAGAAAACTGTTTTAGAAAAGGCGCTGGGGTTACTGCAAAAAACCCCTATTCTTAAAGGATCCAATGCCCCTAATAAGAATATCCTTGAACGAGCCCTCATACGTGCTCAAACGAGCGACCACAAAATTGAAAATAAAATTCTATCACTCCCCTGTGGCGATGCTATTTGCGCCTTAGAAATCAAGGAACCCAGCGCTTTGATAATCAGTTACGATTTTGCTCTATAAGATTGCCTTCTGCAATACCCAATATTTTAAAGTCATATAAGGCTTTTTTTATATTGATTTTAAGTCTTTTATGACTTTAACCCACAAGCGAAGAGATGAGTTTTTGAAAAAGAGGTAACTTAAATATGGTTAGTATAGATGAAATACCGAGTTATATTTATGGATTGATGGGTAACTTTGGGAGCTTGTTGATCCCCGTGGTTTATCTTTTGTTAGTAAGGGGAAAAGGTAAATTATTTAAACCTTATTTGATTGGGTTTATATTACAGATAGTTTCATACACTGGAGCTTATTTTTTTATTTTTTGGTGTTACAGGCAAGGTTATTCAGAATGGTATTGGGCATACGGACTCTATATCCTCATTAATTTTTTAGGAATAATTTATTATATAGGGGCAGCACTGATTATGAAATTTAGAAAAAAACAATGATAAAAAACAACAGAACACAAACTTATTTAGTTTTGGGATTTGCCTTCATTTTTCCTACCTTTGCCACGTGGTTTTATTTTGAAGTGCTGGCTCAGAGCCATTGGGTTCAAATTTTGTATGGTGCATCTAAATTCATCCAATTTTCTTTGCCATTGGCTTGGATTTTGTGGGTTCAAAAAAGAAAATTATTGCTTTCAAAGCCAAGTGGACAAGGAGCTTGGATAGGGATGGGTTCTGGGCTTTTAGTGGTGGTGATTCTTAGCCTTGCTTACTTTGGGTATTTGAAGGGGAGTGGCCATCTTGCAGCAACCCTAAGATCGTCCCGCGTATCCTGTTTTCTTGGAGAGATTGCTTTGATTTTACCCCATAACAAATTTTCAACGACCCGTGCTCGGTGGGGATATTTAGCACGATAATCTTCGGGCCTTGTCATCAAATATTCCCGGATAGCCTCGGCTATGTGTTCCTGCCAATGAGATAGACTATAAGTATGTTCTAAGAGGTTGCCATCAAGTTTAGCTGCTAACAAGATTTTATTTCGAATAGAAGGGTCCATCTTTTCTAAGCTATGCCCTATTTCATGGGATAATGTGTTTGCAGCGCCATGCGTTTGTATTCCGGGTGCAGAAAGATAAATTGTAAGATCATAAATCGTACCATCTGATTTCACGTGAAAGGTTTTACCGTTGATCTTTACTTTGTCATCAAAGAATACCCCTTCTGCACTTCCTACCCAACTTTCATTTGTATTACGAAGTTTGTTGGTAAAGCGGATGCTTCGAATATTCTTAAGCACATGAATAGGAAGATTTGTGATTACATTTTCAAAAACTGATAAGAGGATATGTGGACCTCCTATGGGTTGTTCGGGCTGGTAAATGGTTAGGTCTCTTTTCGTTGGGCCATCTTGATAATGGTAAAGCTGCATCACTTCACCGTTAGCGGCGATTCCATCGCCTTTTGTTAATTTTACTTGGGCATGATATTGGCCTAAAACAAAGGGCTCTGTTCTACCGACTTGACTGTCAAAGGCCCTTTCAAGTTCTTGGCGTGTGGCTTCACGATTAAGGCCACCTTTTCCCCTTACCACAAATTCGTAATTGCCGACATGGCCCGAGGCATCATGATAGGTTGGTTTTCTGGTAAAAGTATCGGGAGATTCAAATTGAATGGCCTCAATACCATCACTTATTTTAAAACGGCTGATGATGCGACCCGGCAGAGCTTGTACCGAGTCAATGGATCCTTGGTGATGAATACTTGCAAGCGCAGTTTTATTTGTCTCAAATCGTCTGGCCGCGATGTAGGAACTATTTCCTCTCACAGCCTGTTTTATAAATCCGAATATGATATTTCGGGAGTGGCCAGACGATTCTGGATGAGCTTTCTGTCCATTTGGAATTTTACGGCCAGTACGGACCACGAAAGATTTTTTGCGAACAATGGCAGGTTCGGATTCGTAGAAGGGGTTGGCTTTGTGAATGTTGGGTTCTGCCTTGTTGATGGGCCCCATGGAATTAACCAGCTCCCAGAAATGTTGTTGGTTTTCAAAAGAGGCAGCTTGATTTTGAAACTTATATTGGCCCGTTTCAAACAATACAGAGATTCGAATGTCTCCTTCTAGATAAAGATCGACGCATCCACCTCCATCTTGAGAATGTGGACCATCTTTTGTAAGACAGGCGGGTTCTTCAAACCGTGCCTTACCAAAGACCTCTGTTTTCATGGTGAAACTCACTAGTTGAGTGGGGTTTTTCTCGGCTTTTTCTATTAAGCGTGCAAGCGGGCCTTCTCCGGCCAAATTGATACGACCCGCCATAAAAGTTTTGTCGCTTGTTTCAATAAAGATCATTTTGCTACGCGGATCATAAATCATGGCGATTTCATCAAATTCCTTAGGTACTTCATTTAGGAGTTGGCACATGGTTTTAATATTGAGAACTTTTTGTTTAGGAAGAGCTTCAATGTTGATGGCGGGATAACAAGCTTCGCCCACTAATACCCGACTCGTATTTTTTGCAGATTCACAAAGTGGCTGATCGTTTGTTGGAAAAGCCACGATGGGTTTTCCATAGCAGCGGTGGTTAGCAGGGTAGGTGTTTTTGAGATAATTTTTGCTATCATCTACAAAAAAACGAGTTGATTGAGAAAAAGCCTTGTTTTGCGAGTCCCGCCAAGCTTGGGCCAAGGCTTGAATTTCTTTACCGGAATAATGATAAAGTGGATCTCCCGTTTCTGGATTTGTCAGCCAAACCTCATATTGCCCCCCTTCAACTTCGATAAACTGAAGGTTCGGATCACCGATGTCCTGTAGGGTATGAATATCCTGAATAGCCAGAGACCCCATGTTAATTCCCCATAGAAGCCCACGACCCTCTGACACTGATATTATCGGCCATTCAGGGGTTAGAGTTGTTTAAACTTATTCAATTCCAATTAGATCAACAAATTTAAAAAAAGCAGTTAATGACGAAGGAACGTCATACTTTTATTTTGCTCAGGCAACTAAGGCTTCATCAATGATATCTAGAACTACATGTACTTGCTTGCTCATGACATGGATAAATTCTTCCACTTTAGTAATGCTAGGTACAGCACGCGCTTGTTCATATTGTGCGTAGGCATTTTTCGAAATACCTAAACGGTCGGCAATCTCACGAAGGCTTAACCCGTGTTTTGCCCGTTGATTTTTTAGCATCAGAGCAAGTAGATAACGATCATCCTTAGCTCGTTGGGCTTGCAAGACAAATTGATTCTTTGGCAGCAAGGCAGCCTTAACTGCAAATCCCCTTCTATCAACCATCAATTCCACAGCCTCTTGAATCATATTGAGCGCATTCTTTTTTGATTTGCCCTGACTTGCAACGTCCAAAGCAGGAACAACTATCGCCCAATATCGCCCTATTTTCCACAATTTCCCTTCAAATTTAACACACATAAAACACCTTTCGTTTATTTCTTAACAGGATTCTTTTCAGCCTTTTTAAGAATATTTTGCGCCGTGAGTTCATTAATTTCTTTATGACGTGGCACTGGCACTTTGTGCTCACCATTAGTCTAAACTTCACGATTGCCGCCTTGCCTAAATAACCACTATCCGCATCTAATAAGAGCCCTTTCAAGATCACGCTTTTTCACTTATTGATAGTACATATATCTATGTACCATATCAAGCCAAATACACTAATTTTATTACTACGATTCATTAGGTTATACGTAATACGTAAGGCTTAACTCAAACCTGTCTCATGTCAAGACTTGCCCCCTCGCTTGCCCCCTCGCCCAGACTAGCGTTTCATTGAACGAAGGTAGCGAATAATCGAACGGACAAATAATTCAAAGTCACCCAATTCTTTTTTCAGGGCCTTGTGGAGTAAACGATGGTCAATTTCGTCGTATAAATGAACAATTCTATTTCTCAACCCCGCCAATTTAATAAATGCTTGCTCGTGTGATTTGGGGAGAATTTTGGCTTGAACAAGTAAAATAAAGACATCTTTATATTCAAGGGGTTCTCCTAGTTTTTCTTCTGCGACGATATGGGAACCGACGTCTAGCATTGCTTCAATTGAAACATGCAACAGGCGTTCGGCTGTTGAAGTATTTTTGATGTCTTGAATATATTTTTTATAAGAAAGTTTTCCTAGTTCGCTAAGTTGCCTGAGGTTTTTTAAGATGCGGGCAAGCTTTGACCGAATGGATTCTTTGTCCAAAGGTGACATGGTTAAGTTCTCCTTAAAACAGACTGTTCTACATAGTCATTAAACATTCGGCGTAAATGTTTAGTTGCTAAATAACGTTGAATTGCTTGCAAGCGAAATCGCTTTAAATAGGTTTCTTTTCTGCAATAAAGAGGGATACCATTCTTAAGTACTTGCATGGCAAATAAAGGAGAGGCATGGTTGAGAACGCCAATGTCGATATCTTCTCTTTTAAAAAATTTGCAGAGGGTATCATAAGCTTGATGTAAGTTTTCATAACTAGAGGCATTTTCTTTAAACAGAATGGCCACATCAACGTCGCTTAAAGGTTTGAGTTGATCTTTGGCCAAGGATCCGTGGATAAAAATGATTTCAATGAGTTGTTTTTGAAGGAGTCTTTTAAGCAAGGATTTTTTTTGTAAAACTTGCTTGAGATGGAGGGGAGTTGCTTTTTGTACCGTAGGAATAAATCTCATAATGTACTTATTTTACCTTATACCTATAGCAGAAAACCATTCGGGGTCGACGAATTTAAGCTGGGTGAGGGAATCTTTTGGAAAAACTCTCAGTAAGGCTTCTTGCAACCGTTCTAAATAATGTGCGTTTCCACCATTGTGGGTGGGGAACCATTCGGGGAGGGCCAAAACGGTTTTAGGGCCAAGGTCTTGACAGACCGCAACAAAATTTTTGGGATGAAGGGTGCGGTGGTGCAGCAGTTGTCTGATGGGCAAATCTCGGTAAGGCAAAATAACGGTATCGAGTTTCACTTCTTGTCCCAACTTTTTAAAATTGGGGCCATAGCCTGTGTTGCCAGGGTAAAATAAATTTGCAGTTTCAGTTTTGATAAGATAACCCGTGCTAGGCCGAAGGATGAAGGGGCAGAGCCGGTAACCCCACAGGTGAATGGGTACGGCTGTGATTGTAAGCCCTTGGGCAGTCACACTTTCTTGTGGGCTTAGTTCAAATAAGGGGTTGGGGATAAATTTTTTAACAAATCGCCGTAAGCCTTTAGGGATGATGACGGTGGTAGTAGTAGGGATAAACTTAAAAGCCGGGATATTAAAATGCCCATACAAACTACTCGTCAGCAGAACGAAATCAGGCGCTGGGATTTTAGCAAAGGTTTCTTGGCTTATCGCAGGGTCGATGAGTAAGGTTTGAGATGCCCCTTTTATGGTAAAACAATAATGGCCTAAATATTGAATTTCCAATCAAAGCTCCCTTACAGATCACTTACGAATTCCGTTGTGTTAGCGACTAAAACTTTCTATATCGACTAACAATGGAAAAAAAGGAAAATCATTCCTATCGGGGAATTCATGCTGAAATTCATTTAGCAAACTTGGCCCACAACTTTAAAGAAATAAGACGACTCGTGGGTGGGCAAGTCAAGCTTATTCCCATTGTCAAGGCCAATGCCTATGGGCACGGGGCGAGTGTTGTTGCTAAAACCTTAGAAAATTTAGGCGTCGATGGTTTTGGGGTGGCCAGCCCAGAAGAAGCCTTAGAATTACGTAACTCCAATATTCAAAGCCCCTTGTTATGCTTGGGGGGTATTTTTAAAGCTCCACTTTCATTATTTGATGAACAAAAAGTAGTGCTCACCCTTTTTCACGAGGCACAGTTGGAAAGGATTGAAAAAGATTTAAGCGGAACCACCCGTAAGCTAAAAGTTCATTTAAAAGTTGATACAGGCATGGGGCGCTTAGGGATTTTACCGGAGGAAGTCGATCGTTTTTTGCCACGTTTACAACAATGTCCGCATATCGAGGTGCAAGGTTTGTTAACCCATTTAGCCTGTGCCGATCTTCAAGAAGATGGGCCAACTCAATTGCAATACGAACGTTTTCAACAAGCGGCAGAGAAGTTTCAAAAAACCTTTCCCCAAGCAGAAGTTATTCATTTAGCGAATAGCTCAGCCATTTTGTCAGGGAACATGGCTCATTATCAATGGGCGAGGCCTGGCCTTATGCTCTATGGTGCCTATCCTCATGCACGGTTCAAAACTAAGGCCCAGCTAAAACCTGTGATGCATTTTAAAACCTCAATCATGAGCCTTAAAAAAGTGGCCGCGGGTGTTCCCATTAGTTATGGTGGCACGTTTGTGACCAAGCGGCTCACCCAGGTGGCGGTGATGGCAGCGGGCTATGCTGATGGTTATTTACGGTCCTTCTCGAACTGTGGAGAGGTGGTGATTCGTGGCCAGCGTTGCCCCGTGATTGGCAGGGTTTGTATGGATCACACCATGATTGATGTCACCGATTTGAAACAAGTTGCGATGGGAGATGAAGTAACTTTATGGGGCGAAACTCTTTGTGCAGAAGAATTGGCCGATAAAATCGATACCATTGCCTATGAATTATTTTGCGCCGTGAGCGCTCGAGTGCCGCGAATCTATGTATAAAAATATTCAACAAATCATTCTTCATAAATTAACCAGCATGGGTGAATTTGTGCAATTTGTGCGCGACTGCTTTTATTGGATGTTTCGGCAACCTTTCCGCATGCAGGTTTTTCTGAAGCGGCTCGAAACCATTGGAGTCGATTCGCTTTCGATTATTGTTTTGGTGGGCACCTTTGCGGGCATGGTCTTTGGTTTGCAAACCGGTTACGCCTTTCGCACCTTTAGCGCCGAGAGTTTGGTGGGTTCAACCGTGGGCATTGCGGTCACGCGCGAGTTGGCGCCGGTGTTTACCGCCTTGATGATCATCGCTCGCGCGGGCAGTTCAATGGCTGCCCAAATTGGCACCATGCAAGTAACCGAACAGGTCTTGGCTTTGCAAAGCATGGGTGTAAATCCTATTCAATATTTAGTGGTGCCGCGGGTGTTGGCGTCTTTCATCATGGTTCCGCTTTTAACCGGGGTCTTTGATTTGGTGGGAATTTTAGGTTCTTATGTGGTGGGGGTTCATTTTTTGGGAATTCCCGAAGGGCCCTTTCTCTATCGGCTTAAACTTTATGTTGATTTAGACGATATCTTTCAGGGCTTGATTAAAGCAGCCGTTTTTGGGGTCGTTTTAGCGTTGATTAGTTGTTTTAAAGGTTATCAAACCGAAGGAGGGGCTGAGGGTGTGGGTAAATCAACGACTCAAGCGGTTGTTTATTCTTCGGTGACCGTTTTGGTTTTAGATTATTTCCTTTCTTATTGGATTTTAGAATGGTTCCCCCAGTTCTAATTGTCATCCCGGCCTTGAGCCGGGATCCATGATGGATGAGTTGTAAAACCGCTTATGATTAAGATCAAAAATTTGAAAAAATCCTTTGGCACTCAAGTCGTCCTAGATGGAGTCGATTTCGAAATTCCCAGAGAAAAGCTCACCGTCATTTTAGGTCGTTCGGGGGAGGGTAAGAGTGTTTTATTAAAACATGTCATTGGGCTCATCAAACCCGATGCAGGTCAAATATGGGTGGATGACCAAGAAATAACCGCACTAAGTGAAAGGCAGCTCAATGATGTGCGCAAAAAGTTCGGCATGCTTTTTCAGAGCGCGGCGTTATTTGATTCTTTTAATGTGGAAGATAACGTGGCCTTTCCTTTAAGAGAGCATACCCAATTTAGCGAAACCGACATTAAAAACATTGTGAAACAAAAATTAGAGCAAGTAGGGCTTAAAAATGTAGGGCATAAATTACCCAACGAATTATCGGGTGGGATGCGAAAACGGGTGGGTTTAGCCCGGGCTTTGGCTTTAAATCCCTCCATTATTTTATATGATGAACCCACCACGGGCCTCGACCCTGTTTTAACCGATTCGATTGATCACTTAATCCTTGATACCCAAAAGAAATTTAAGGTAACCTCAGTGGTCATTAGCCATGATATTAAGAGCACTTTTAAAATAGCTGATAAGATTGCCATGCTGCACGATGGTAAAATGATTGAAGAAGGTGGGCCCGAAGAATTTCGTGAGAGTAAAAACCCCGTGGTGCAAAAGTTTTTGAGTGGCAAGGCAGATCCATCGTTTATAGGGTAAAGAAGATTGGTTCGCTGGTGCTCGCAATGACATTTGTCTTGTCATTGCGAGGGAGCGGAGCGACCGAAGCAATCTCATATGAAAAATAAATTTACCACCGAAGCTAAAGTAGGATTCTTTATTTTAGCCACCCTAGCAGGAATATTTTTCCTTTCTTTAGTCACATCCGATTTTGGTTTTAAGTGGCGGGGCTATTATGACCTATTCATTCAAATGGATTCTGCCAATGGTGTTACTCATAAAACACCGGTGCAGCTTTCGGGTATTGTGGTGGGTTATGTAGACTCGATTGATTTAGCCGACAATAATCAGGCCCTAGTAAGAGCCAAAATCCAAAGAGGGGTAAAATTAAGGGGGCAGGTCAAAGCAGCCGTGCGTTCCCGTGGGGTTTTGGGTGATACTTATATTGAACTCAAATCCAAGGGCCAGGACGAATTCCCAGAAGGTGGCATTGTAACCGATGTGCAAGGTGCAGTGGATATGGATGACGTGGTCAAAGATTTTCATGAGATCGCCGTGGATGTTAAGGCCATCACTCAATCGTTAAAGGGTTACACCGCCACCCAAGATGCATTGATTCCTAAAATATTGCAAAACATGGAGGTCTTAACTCGCAATATTGCTGTGCTTACCACTAACAATTCTGAAAATATTAATTTAGTCTTATCCAATCTTCGCTCCATTACTTCTGATCTACGTTATATGGTGCGCAGTAACCAATATGCCGTTGACCAAAGTTTAGATCATATTGCGAATATCACGCGAAAAATTGATCAAGGTGAGGGCACAGTGGGGAAACTCATTAATGATGATTCTACTGTGAAGAAACTCAACGAAGTGGCGGACAATTTAAATTCTACCCTCGGTGGTATTTCCCGCATGAAGGCTAAAGTAGGTTGGCACGTGGAGTATTTAGGCAATACCAGCGATTTTAAAAATTATGTTTCGTTGAATCTTGCGCCCAAGCCCGACAAATTCTTTTTATTCGAAGCTGTATCCGATAGTGACCCAAGTGCGACAACTCAAATTAAGACCACTCAAGTGACAGCCGGTGGTTCAACGACCACCGTGACCACAAAAGAAGATCTAGTCGATCGCGACAAGATTTTATTTTCTGCCCAGATTGGCAAAAAAATACGTGACTTTACGGTGCGGGGTGGATTGATCGAATCAACCGGTGGGGTAGGGGTTGATTATACCAAAGGCCCGATCGATGTTCAGTTTTCGGCCTTTGATTTTCGCAATACCTCCGAACGTAGGCCGCACTTAAAGGCTTTAGCAAATGTCCATGTGACAGATAATTTGTATATCTTAGGTGGGGTAGATGATTTTATTTCTAAACAACATGGGCCGGATTGGTTTGTGGGGGCGGGCATTCAATTCGATGATGAAGATATCAAATCGGTCTTAGGGATGCTAACCATCAGCAAATAATATTTCTGTCAGCGAAACCACCTCTAATGTCATTCTGAACCCAGCAGGGTGAAAGAATCTTCCAATTCATCTGCAAATTAAGTCACGTCTTTTCGAAGCCGGCAGAGGCTCTCTCAACCCTTAAGCATTGGGGTTTCGAGTAGCCTCTTCCGGCTTCGAAAAGACTTCGCACAAATATTTTTACTTAAACTTGCATTTCTTATCGAGAATGTTATCGAAACCTCGTCATGAAAAATAAACCTATCAAACGTGCGATTATCAGTGTTTCTGACAAGACTAATGTGGTGGAGTTTGCGAAATATTTGGTGGGGCGCGGGGTTGAAATTTTATCAACGGGGGGGACTGAAAAGGCCCTAAAAGAGGCTCACGTTAAAGTTAAAAGTGTTTCTGTCCATACCGGTTTTCCAGAGATGATGGATGGGCGGTTGAAGACCTTGCATCCTAAAATTTTGGGTGGCATTTTAGGGATGCGTTCCAACCCTGAACATCAAAAAAGTATGCAGCAAAATGAGATTGCCCCGATTGATTTGGTGGTGGTGAATCTTTACCCGTTTGTGAACACCGTGGCCGATCCCAATTGCAAATTAGAACATGCCATTGAAAACATCGATATTGGTGGCCCCAGCATGGTGCGGGCCGCGGCCAAAAATTACCAAGATGTTGCTATTGTGGTGGAGGTTGAAGATTATGATCGAGTGATGAGCGAAATGGAAAATAATCAAGGTTGTCTTACCGCTGATACTCGTTTTTATTTAGCCAAAAAGGCCTTTACTCATACCGCAGCCTACGATGGTGCCATTTCTAATTATCTTACTTCTCTTGATGAAAATCTAAAGCCCCAAAAATATCCTGGAATTTTGAATTTACAATATAAACGAGTGTTGAGTTTGCGCTACGGCGAAAATCCTCATCAGCAGGCAGCCTATTATTCAGAAGGGTGGCACGATGAACCTTGTGTGGGCAATGCACGCATGGTGCAGGGCAAACAATTATCTTTTAATAATCTACTTGATTTAAATGCTGCTTTGGAAATCGTGAAAGAATTTGATGAAGCGGCTTGTGTGATTGTTAAACACAACAACCCTTGTGGGGTAGCTGTAGGCAAAGATGTCTTTGAGGCTTATGCCAAGGCCTTAAGTTGTGACCCTTTGAGTGCCTTTGGTGGGATTTTAGGCTTTAATCGCGAAGTCGATGAAAAATTAGCAAACGAAATTGTAAAAACTTTTTATGAATGTGTGGTAGCTCCCGATTATCCCTACGAAGCCAAGCAGGCTTTTTTAAAGAAAAAAGATTTGCGAGTGCTTTATACCTTGCCAACTCGCCGTTATGAGATTGAAGGGTTTGATGCAAAAAAAGTTGTGGGTGGGTTATTAGTGCAAGACCGTGATACGGCCCTCACTTTTGCTAAAGACGGCAAAGTGGCTACTAAAAGGGCTCCTACGGTGCTTGAATTAAACGATCTCGATTTTGCCTGGAAGGTATGCAAACACGTGAAGAGCAATGCCATTGTGTATGCAAAAAATGGCAAGACCTTAGGCATTGGGGCCGGCCAAATGAGTCGCGTTGATTCAGTCAAGTTTGGTGCCATGAAGGCAAGGGAATCTTTAAGCGGCGCAGTGATGGCCTCCGATGCGTTTTTCCCTTTCCGTGATAGCATCGATCTTGCCAAGGAATATGGAATTGCGGCGATCATTCAACCTGGCGGTTCGATCCGTGATGCAGAGGTTATTCAAGCGGCTGATGAGCATAACATTGCGATGATCCTCACGGGCGAACGGCATTTTAAACATTAAACACGACTATGAAAATCCTTATCATTGGGTCCGGTGGCCGCGAACATGCTTTTGCGGCTAAAATCAAAGCAAGTCCGTTGTTATCAAAGTTATATGTGGCCCCAGGAAATCCAGGGATGGCGGATATTGCCGAGCTGGTTCTCATTGGAGTGCACGAGATTGAAAAATTGCGCGATTGGGCTTTGACAGAAGAAATTGATTTAACAGTAGTGGGGCCAGAGGCTCCGTTAGTTGAAGGCATTGTCGATGTATTTCAAAAGGTCGGTTTAAAAATTTTTGGGCCAACAAACCTCGCGGCCATTTTAGAAGCCTCCAAAGTTTACACCAAACAATTTTTAAAAAAATATCATATCCCCACGGCTGAATATGCAACTTTTACCAATGCTGATTTAGCCTTTGAATTTATTCGTTCTAAATCGGTGAAACCTTGGGTGATCAAGGCCGATGGGCTAGCTGCGGGCAAGGGCGTCATCATCACACAAAATTATGAAGAGGCTTTTACGGCTATTCGGCGCATCATGATCGATCGTGAATTTGGAGAGAGCGGCCAAGAAATTGTTATTGAAGAATTTTTAGCAGGAGTTGAAGTATCGTTTATGGCGGTATGTGATGGTTCATTGGCCCTGCCGCTTGCTACCAGCCAAGACCACAAACGGCTGTTAGATAACGATGGGGGGCCCAATACGGGTGGCATGGGTGCCTATTCTCCTGCGCCCATTGTTACATCAGCCCTTCATGAAGAGATTATGCAAAAAATTATTCAACCCACTTTAAAGGGCATGAAGCAGGAGGGGCGGACTTTTCAGGGCTTTCTTTATGCTGGTTTGATGATCGTGAAAGGTACACCTTATGTGTTGGAATTTAATGTTCGGATGGGAGATCCCGAAACCGAAGTGATTTTTCCACGCATGGAAAGCGACTTGCTGGCATTGATGGTAGCGACCTTGGAAGGCAAATTAGAAAAGTTTAATTTACAGTGGAAAAATGAGCCTTGTGTAGGTGTGGTGTTAGCCGCCGAAGGGTATCCTCAAAGTCCAAAAAAAGGGGATGTCATTAAGGGATTAGGCTCAAATTTTTCAAAAGACGTAAAAATTTTCCATGCGGGGACCGTTTTTAAAGATGGCCAATGGCAAACTGCTGGGGGAAGAGTTTTAGTGGTGACGAGCTTAGGCAAAGACTTTCAGGCGGCGGCGAGTGGTTCTTATCAGGCCATTGGCTCTATTCAATTTCGCGGCATGCAATATCGAAAAGATATTGCTAAACGTGCTTTAAAGAAATAAACACTATTTTCCCCTCTCCCTTGATGGGAGAGGGTTAGGGAGAGGGTGCGTGATGAATAAATTAAATATTCAAGTCGCCATTGTCATGGGTTCGGCGAGTGATCAAGAGACTCTCAAAAATGCCGAAACAATTTTAAGCACATTTGGCATAGCTTACGAAACTCGCGTATTATCCGCCCATCGTACGCCCGATGCCTTAAAAACTTGGCTGGCCGATTGTGAAAAGCGGGGTGTACAACTGTTTATTGCGGCTGCGGGTATGGCAGCTCATTTGGCAGGGGTGGTTGCAGCTCATACCGTTAAACCCGTGATTGGGGTTCCTTTGTCGGCCTCGAGTTTAGACGGATTAGATGCCTTGCTTTCAACCGTGCAAATGCCAGCAGGGGTGCCTGTGGCAACGGTAGCCATTGGCAATGCGGGTGCTAAAAATGCCGCTTATCTAGCTATCCAAATCTTAAGTCTTTCCGATCCCAAACTTGCTAAAAAATTAAAAGCCGATCGCCAAAAACAGGCCAAAACTATCTTAAAAAGCCAATTGAAATAGGACGCTGTTTCCCAATAAAGCGTCTTAATTTTTAGTCGCATTAAACAATATTAATATCAATTAGTTATGAATTTTTTTATAAATTTTTGCTATAAATAAGCATTATTGACATATTTTGCGACTAAATATATAGTATCACCATGTTAACAATTGATTTTCCTAAAGAAATTGGAGATAGTCGCATTGATTCTTATCTGTTCATCCTTGAAAGTTTTCTTACAACAAAACAAGTGTGCTTGCGTTTTTCGACTAAAACTAAAATAAGTCCCGCAGGTTTTGCCATCTTGGCCTGTTTATTCGATAAGGCCTGTGAATTAGGAATACGGATTGATTGGAATATTCCTCAATCCTTAAAAAGACAATGTCCTTATTTGCAACAATTGAGTGAAATTAAATGGGTGAAACAATTCATGCCGTCAGTGCAGAGTTATGATTATGAAGATAAGCATCAGCTGTTGAGCGTTGGGGAAACGGCATTTAATTTTGGTTTTATCGAACGGTGTATCGAAAAATTTCCTTCAGGTGAAGATTTACAATTTGATTGTAAACTCATTTTGCAAGAACTGATGCAAAATACAATTTCCCATGCGGGTGGCGAACGTTATTATGCTTACGCAGGTTTATGGAATAAGGAAATACATTTGGGAATTTTGGATATGGGGGTTGGCATTCCAACCAAACTACAACAAAAATACATCTGCACAGATGATTTGGAATATATTTTACTTGCTATGAAAGAAGGTATCACGACACGACGTCGGAGAGTGGGGGGGCTAGGGTTAACCCACTTTAAGGATGTGTTGAAGAACAATGCCGGAAAGCTGACCATCATCAGTGGCCGTGCCCAAGTGCGCTATTATTTTCAAACTCGTAAATCTCAAAAAAGTTTTTTGAAATATCGGCTTCCTGGGACATGGTGTTGTGCGAGGATTCCATTATGAAAATTGAAATTAAAAAAGAATTTTACCCTGATTATATTAGCCGTGAGGCAGGTGAAAAATTGCGACAAAAGGTTGCCCACCAGTTGGAACAGAACAACATCGTAGAATTAGATTTTGCAGATTGTATGGTTGCCAGCACTTCTTTTTTTGATGAAGGGATTGCCAAATTAGCGCTTGAGTTCAATGATATTAATGAAAAAGCTAAATTGCTAAAAATTAAAAATCTACATCGCCGGGATCATGAACTTTTACTAAGCTTGTGTAAAAAGAGAAATTTTAAGATCTTTTTATGAATTTGAACAAAATTGATAATGCCAATGCAACTTCTCTATTAATCAAAGGTGAACTTCTGCTTTACCCCACCGAAACAGTGTATGGGATGGGATGCGATGCCACTAACCTTCAGGCTATTCAGAAAATATTTGAAATCAAACAGCGTGATCAAGGAAAACCCTTGCCTATTTTAGTGGATTCTTTGGCGATGTTAAAAAAATATGTGGCTGAACCTAATGCTATCGAAACAAAACTAATTGAACGTTATTGGCCAGGGCCTTTGACGATTCTCTTTCAATCAAAGGGTGTTTTGCCAAAAGATATTGATGCGGGAACGGGTAAAATTGCGGCACGGATTTCGAGTCACCCCATGGCGACTCAATTGGTGAAAGAGTTAGGCAGGCCGCTGGTTAGTACCAGTGCTAATTTGTCCGAAGAACCTTCGGCTTTAAGTCCACAAGATTTAGCAAGATATTTTAGTTCATCCAATCTATCTTACCTTGATGGAGGAGTATTAAAATCTTCAAAGGGTTCTACTCTTGTTGAAGTGGTAGCGGGTGAAATTAAAATACGCCGGCAAGGTGATCTGACCCTTCATCATTTTAATTGAAAACGAATCTTGCGAATCGGTGTGGAGGGGTCAAAGGCTTTGATCTTTTCTAAGAGTTGAGGCTCCAACATTTTGAGTTCGGTGAACCAAGTGGGGTGCTCAACCTCAAGGTAGAGACAGCCGTCACTAATGCGTTTTGCCGCACTGTGTTGAGCGATCGAGGGGCCAACAATATTTTCCCAACATTCTACTACGCTGTAATTTTTGATTTTTTTGTCGAGGTTGAGTTTTTTTAAATGAAGACCCAGAACTTTTGCCAAAGGATGTGGGGGTGAAAATCGGCTGCCCATAGTCGAAAGCCCTATTAAAAACAAACAAAAAAAGCTTAAAAGTTAAGAATTGTAGATTGACAAATTTGAGCCTTTTTATCAACAATAATGACTTGTCATAGGCTGATTTAAACCTTTAAATGACGAGGCGATCGTGAATAAGAAAGAACTAGAAAAATTTAAAGAGATTTTATTAGAACGCAAAAAAGAGTTAATGGTTCATGTCGAAGATATTCGCGAGCGAGGCGTTGCTTTTGAACAAGAAGATTTACCCGATGAAGTTGACTTGGCAAGTTCAGAGGCCGATCAATCGATGAATTTAAGGTTACGTGACCGCGAAAGAGTTTTACTCAAAAAAATCGAAAAGGCTCTACAAAAGATTGACCGAGGCGAATACGGTCTTTGTGAAATGTGTGGTGAAGAGATTGGTAAAAAACGCCTAGAAGCCCGCCCGGTGACCGATCTTTGTATTAAATGTAAAGAAGAACAAGAGCAGGTTGAAAAGGCCTACGCCGAATAACTGCCTTCAATAGCCACAGCGATACTTGCCAGTTTGGCTAATACAAAAGCCATTTCCACAACACTTTGTTTTTCATGACAGCGTAAAAACTGTGCTTCGTGAGGTTCGTCAAGCTTGTGCAAACACAGGCAAGAAAAACTCATGCCACGGGTATTAAGACTACTGTAAGAATCACGTTCGGAGTTGATACGGAAAAATCCTCCTACGGGTTTGAACCCCACCATATAAATAACGGGTTCAATGGGGTAATCGCTGTAAGTATCAACCGTGGGAATGCCTTCTTGAATTAGAAAGGCTTGTACTCCAGAGCCACCCTTGCTGGAGAGAAGTTTGTTGCGTATCCGTCGGTTGATCTGAAAAATTTCTTCTCCTGAACTTATATTCATCACTCCCATGCCATAGGTTCCCGCATCATTTTTAATAAAGGCGTAAGGGGATTGATCAATTTTGGCGACGTCATAATATTTTTGGGTTTGCACAAGTACGGCATCAACCTTTTTACGAAGCGCTTCCAAATTGTTGGGGTCATTGAGATCGGTATTATTGTGTACGGTAAAGGCCGTGGTGATTTTGCGAGGGTCAATATTCACGATTGCTGAAAATTCTTCGGCAATATTATTAAGAATTTCAAAGTGGCTCGACTTTTTTCGTTTCCACCATCCTAATTCAGGGGAAGGAATAATAGGGATAGGGCTTTTTTCTAGTACGGGTGGAATCCCGTTAGAAAAATCATTGTTTGAGATGATCAGATCAGGCACAAAATCCCCAGCATAGATTTTTTCAGCATTTCGCTGCAATTTGTAAAGATAGAGGGTTTGCCCCAAAATGGGTAGTTCGATGGAGTTTTCACTTAGGGCGGTGCCGGGATAAGTGACCCTTACTTCAAAGCCAGCTTGGCCAATAATAGAGGACAAACGGACGACATTTTCCAAATAAAAACGATTGCGAGTATGTTCTTCGATCAAAAGGGCAATACGTTTTTTATGGGGGAAATATTGGGTCAGATAATCTTTAAAGTGTGCAACCGTTGTTTTAGTAAAAGAATTACAAAGATTATTAAAACCAGCAGGAAAGATGTTGGTGTCGACCACTGCAATTTTGTCGTTAGAGTTACGTATGTCACAGCCCAAGAAGATAGGGGGTTTAAGGGTGGATTCGTATTTTTTAAAAAAACGTTCTACTTCAGTTTGGTGGGTTTTAATTTTATCTAAAATTTCTTGAATCATACTCTATTATTCTGAGCTATATTATTGTCATGTATGGATCCCGGGTCTAGCCCGGGATGACGCAACACCGTCATGCCGGACCTGATCCGGCATCCATTCCGCCGGAGGCGGACCAGCCTCTGGCTGGCACTAGTTCAGGATGACATGTTCAATGATATTTGTCCATCGCAGGCAGGACCTTTGGTTGGAATGGGGCACAACTTTAACTGCGTATGAAAGGGGCATTGGAAACAAAAATCTTTTTTCTCTACTTGGCTGAGGTCAGTCTGGTGCATGTCGCTTAAAATTTTGCTTAAAGTTTTTTCGTGGTTTAATAAATCGTCTTGGCTAAAGGTAATAGGGATAATTCCCCGGGTTTTTAATAAATGAATTTCGGTTTGGCCAACAAATTGGTTGGTCATTTTGCTTGCAGCCAGCGCGTAGGTTTTAAGCTGAAAGAGGTAAGATTGCATGGCCTCGTCAGCGCCTTCTGTATATTTAAAATCAATCACGATATATTGATGATCTCGTTTAATTAATCGGTCCATTTGCCCGCGAACAAAAAAATCGTTAATCAATAGGGCAAAGGGGATTTCGCAAAAATCCTCTTGGGCAGTCAAAATCTTTTGATAGGCTTCACTTTTGATATAATTTGTGAGCACCAAATTTAATTGATAGAGAGTTGGAGCATCTAAGGGGAGTTGTTGCAAAATAGAGGCTTTTTTTAAAAGTTCTAGAGGGGCTTCGCGGTTGAGTTTAGTGATTTGGCTTAAAGCCTGGTGTAATAGTGTGCCTGCTTGCGGCTGGCTAATCTTTTGTGACTGCGATAATTTTAAATCGGTGCTTAATTTTAAGATATATTGATAATAGTGCAATTGTGGGCATTGGGAATGAGTTTCTAACTCAGAAACACTTTTTTCGGTAAAGGGTCGGGCAGGTGGGATGGGAAAAAGTTCGGGGAGCTTTTTCTGAGCAGATTTTTTTTCTATAACAAGATTGATATTCCAAGTTTCGGTATGTTGAGGATCTTCAAGAGAAATAACATTGCCTAAAATTCCTAACAGAGATCCCTTTTTGGGTTCTTCTCCTTGAAAAGTAACCAAAGTAATCGATTGTTTTGCTCGGGTAAGGGCCACGTAAAAGATACGGCGTTCTTCATGGGCATTTTCGGCTTGGAGGGTTTCAAGGATCGATTGATAACGCTCCGGCGCTTCGAGTTTACCTTGGGCATTTTTTATTTTGGCAGCGATTTTCCCGTTAGCCATGAGAATAGCGGGATATTTTTTAGTGGGGGATTTGTTGAGATCATAAAGCAAGAGATGTTTAAATTCTAAACCTTTTGCAGCGTGGATGGTGAGGAGGGTGACAGAATTTTTGGGATTGATGAGATCACTCACCGGAGTAAGGCCTTTGATTTTGTCCCATAAGCGGTTTAAATGGTGAGCCCATTGTTCAAAGGTATAAGTTTTTAAAGTTTTAGCCAACGCCAATAATAATTCTCGAAATTGCTGATAATTGAGCGCCATGCCATGTGACGTGCCTAGCATGCTTAACAGTGCGTCGAGTTCGACAAGCTCTTCCATGCGGTCAAGGTAAGCCGACAAGGTGTGGGTCGATTTAATTTCAAGTAGGGTGCTTAAAATTTTATGAGCCCGATTAATTTTAGGGATTTCTCTCAAAAGATCTGATTTTTTGAAAAGGTCAATATTAAGATTAACCAAGCTATCTCGCGCAAGCCCCTTTTTTTCAGCTAAAATATAAAGGATGGCATCGCTGAGGGCAAAGAGCGGGGAACGCAACACTCCCGCTAAGGCAAGACTATCTTGAGGGTTAGCCGTCCACTCGAAGAGATGTTTTAGATCAAGAAAAATTTGTTGAGCCAATAAGTTTTGGCCGCCTTTGATATGAAAAGAAATCTGATAATTTTGTAAAACCTCCATGAGTATTTCTGACCCGGTATTCGCGCGATAGAGGATGGCCATGTCTTCTGGCCGTTCATTCAATTGGCGGTAATGCAGGATCTTTTCAGCGAGAATCGTGGCCTCAAGGTAGCGCCGGTCTTTAGCCTTCAGATTTGTTTTTTCAGTGGGTATTTGGATTAGGTTGAGAGGTTTGAAACCAAGTTCAGGTTCAAGTGGAGTATGAATGGGAGGTGTATCGGAAAAATAAGTTTGGCAATAGAGATTTGCGATTTCGACCAATTCGGGGCGAGAACGATAGTTGGTGGTTAGATTTTGAGTCGTGCCACCTTTGGCTAATAATTTCTGATTAAACGTCGCAATCAAGCTTTGTTCAACTTGGCGAAAGGCGTAAATCGATTGTTTGGCATCACCCACCACAAAAAACCAACAATGCCCCTTGGCTTGTTGGCTGTAGTCTTGAATCATTTCTAGCATTTTGAGTTGCGTGGGGCTGGTGTCTTGGAATTCATCCACCAAAATATAACGAAACCGTTTGCAAAAATGCTCAGCCGCTTTGGGATTATTTTCTAAAAAGGCTAATACCTGTTCTTCCATTTGGTTAAAATCGATAGCCTGGAGTTCTCGACACAGCATTTTATAATCTTGAGCGATGCTTTGAACTAATTGATGAAACGCCACTTCTAGTTCGGAATCAGGTGAGGCAGTGAGCAAGCTTCGGCTTTGTTCTAATCCTTCTGCTAAAGCATTGAGAAGGCTAGAAAAACCCAGGGTATCAACGAGTAAAGTCGTGGCAGGGTTTTGGGTTTCTAAATGTTGGTTTAAAATCTTGCGAATACTGGTTTGCCTTAAATGAGCCAAGGCTAAATCGGACAAGATCCATAATTCATCAGAACGGGCTAAAAGTTGATGGTGTTTGATCATGCGAAAACAAAATTGATGAAAGGTCCCCAAATAGGCTTCTTGTATTTGGGTTAAGATCAATTGTTGATATTCGGGGCTGAATTTTTCAGCAAAGCTGGGGTCAATTAATTTTTTTAAAATACGTTCTTGTAATTCGGCAGCGGCTTTTTCGGTAAACGTGAGGGTTAAAATTTCTTGCGGTGAAACGCCATCGTCTAATAATTCTAAAAAAGTTTGCACCATGAGAGTGGTTTTGCCAGTGCCGGCTGAAGCAGCCACGAGGGTATGTTGAGTGAGTGCCACTATCTTATCCTTTTTTCTCTGTTTTCATAACGACAGATTTCCCAAAAATCACAAGATGCCTTGCAGCGATAAGGCTCTAGCTGAAATTCGCTAAGCGACAATTCTTCTAGTAAGCTTTGAGCAGAATTCGTCAGTTGCTTTAAACGATTTTCCCAATCCGCATCATTTAAACCACTCCGGCTCTGGGGCAAGCCCAATGGTGCTTTGAAGCTTGCTCGAAACAAACCTTGTTTGCGGGTAAATTGTTTACCTTCAAAATAGAGAGCGCCTGCCGGGGCCCAGTTTTCTAAAGATTGCTTTGCTGCTTGAAGATATAAAAACAATTGGAACGATCGGTTATCTCGCAACAGCTCCATGGTGGCTTGAACATCACCCGTTTTATAGTCGAGAATAAGATAAGATTTTGTTGTTTCATCAACGTCAATCCGATCGATGCGCCCACGAAAAGAAAACCTTTTGCCGTTTTTTGATTCAAGGGTTACGGCCGGTTGCCCTTTGTACCCAAATTGCAACTCCAAAAGGTGGGGGAAATATTTTGCCTCAATCGTGTTTTGATATTGCCATTCGCCGAGCAAAAAACCCCTGGCCAAGGTTAAACAACGTTTGAGAAAAAATGGTTTAGCCGATTCTTTTAATGGGGTTTGGGTAAGGGGGTTTTGTGCGACAAAATCACTAAATTGAGATTCTAGCCAAGTTGCCAAACTTTCCCAATCTTTTTTAAAAAACTTTTTGTTTTTAATTTTCTTAAAAATAAATTCTAAAAATTGATGAGTGTAATTTCCAATTGTCAGGGGATCAGCCTCTAGATCGTCGGTTCTTAAGCGCTTGAGCCCTAAGAGGTGAGCTGCAAAAAATTTCCAATGGCATTCAGAATAATAATCTAACTTGGTGGGGGTTAAAGGGCGCGACATAAGTTCTTGCTTAATCTTTTCTTTGAGAAAGGGCGCGACCATGTCGCCTGCAACGGTAGCAGTGGTGAGCTGTTCATTGAAGAAGGGAGAAAATTTGGCCAAGGGTAAAAGCGGCTCATCGCTTGGGGTTTGAATCGAAGACTCCGTTAAAAAATAGGGGGAAATGCCCCGGAGGGCTCTACCTTGAATATCTAATTCGCTCTCAAAAAGAATCGTTTCGGTCTTAGCTAGGCTTAAGGCATGTTGAAATAAAAGTTTTTGTTGATGCAAGTGAAAACCATCGGGTAATTCTTCTAAATTGAAAAGATAAGTTTTGCGAGGGGTCAAATGGCTTAAACCAATCATGAACGCCGATTCGCGGGGGCGCAAGCCAGGTTCGTTAAAGTCACGCAAAAATAAAGGATAGGCGCAATATAACTGGGGGGCATGGTGGTGGTATTGAATTTCTTCTTGCAAAAGATCTTCTGAGAGTTTTGCGCCGGAGTTTTCAAGGTCATGAAGAAATTTGATGAAAGCTTGGTAATGGATGGCTTCCATCGAATCTTGGGGCTTAAAATTTGTGAGTTCCAAGGGTTGGATTTTTCCCCAAAATGGCGTTTGATGAAGGGAAAATTCAAAAGGGGGGTGAGTGATCCAGCCTGATTCATTTAATTTTTTAGTTAAAAGGGTTTTTCCATCAAAGGCAGCAGGGAAGAGGCAAAAGACTTCCTTGGATTGTTGTAAATCTTGATAAATCCTGCGTAGCAGCAAACTCACGGCATGAACCGAGCTTTGAGATAAAATAACTTGGGATGATAGCAGCGATTCACGACATTCGGATATAATTTGAGGGTGATGGGTCAATTTGGCCAAGAGTTGAGCACGGATCTCTTCTGGGTCCATCAAGCGTTCAAGGGGAGGCAAGGTTAAAGTCATTTGAATATGTGGAAAATGATTTTGCACCCATTGGATCATTTCAGTTAATTCAACGGTTAAATCATAATAACCTAACCAATAGAGGTGTTGAACGGGTTTTAAATAATGCGAACCCAGCTGGGGGTTTTGTTTTAAAAGGTCGATGGCAAGTTTTGAGTCGTAATAGCCAAACTCTAAAAGAGATTTTTCAAAATAAGTATTAATGCATAATATCTCATGGGAGGGGGGCAGCCGATAAAGGCTCGCAATTTTACGAAAGCGATTTAAATCACAACGGAATTTTTCTAAGCCAAGGGTTTCAATAAGGGGGTTGTCGAAAAACGCACTTTTGTCATCCCTGCGGAGGCAGGGATCCAGTGATTTTGGGCGGTTCTGGATTCCCACCCCCCGATCGGGGTCGAGGGCATGCTTCGCGGGAATGACATTCTTCAACACACCCATAAAAGAATTAGGCGAGCTTTGGTAAAAGTCTTTGAGAATTCTTCTTTCGAAGTAGGGGTTGCTGGGTAATAAAGGAGTGTTTCGTTCAGCCAGTAAAGTCGATAAAAATTGAGTTTGAGTTAAAATGCTTTTCCCAATGAGCACCCCTTCTAGTTTAGATTTGCGAATCAATAGATGCTCTAGGTCTTCGAGCGAAGCTGAATCGGGAACAATAATCTTAAAATCGTCGGTGAGGTGGTGGCCAATGTGTTGGTCGATTATCTCATTTAAGATATCTTCTAAGTAAGAGTTGGGGGATGGAGCAAAGATTAACCGTAAGCTCATGGCTGTAAGGTATGGTAGAGAGTGTCAGAATGACAAGTATAAATTATTGCTTTGTGCCTTTGCGGTTGGCTACCGAAATGGAATCGGCTAGTAGGCCAAAAAGGAAGATAATGAGGCAAAAGAGCCACAACACCACTGTGGTATCGGAGATATTGGTGTGGAGTAAGTCATAGGTAAGGGAGGGGATGGCGATCAAAGCTAAGGTAATAGCCGTGGGGATAAAAATTTTGAGAGGTGCAAAGAGCGTGATCATTCGCATAATGAGCATAATGGTACGAAAAAAATCTCTTATTGAAACGGTGCTTTTGCCTGAGCGTTCTTGAATTTGAATGGGGACATATTCCACTTGGTAGCCCAAGCTCATCATAGCGAGTGTGATGGTGGTGGTGAGAGAAAAGCCGTTCGGTAATAGGTGAATCAATTCTAAGGCGAGATTGCGACGTAAGGTTCTTAGCCCTGAGTTTAAATCGGGAATCCTTCTTCCCACCAGATATTCTGCGATGCGGTATAAAAACCACTTCCCCGAACGACGACTAATGGCACCAGAACCCTTTGGCCTAGCCCCTACGACCATGTCGTTGGATTCGAGTTGATCAATAAGTTTTTGAATGTCTTGTGGGTTGTGTTGGCCATCGCCATCAAAAAAAACTAAGGTGTCAGAAGCGGCATGACGCATCCCCGTTTTAAGTGATGCTCCATAACCCATATTATATTTATGGTGAATAACCCTAGCCCCCGCTTTTTGTGCAAGGGGAGCCGTTGCATCGCTTGAGCCGTCGTCGATTACTAAAATTTCATCGTGGGGACGGGCAGCGCGGAGTTTGTTAACCACCGCTTCAATAACGGAGGCTTCGTTGTAAGCGGGAATGATAATGGTACAGCGGGTCATAAGAAATCATATGATAAATGTATCATTGACTAACCACAAGCGATCTTTTAATCATAATATCAAGCGATGTTTTTATTAAAATACTGTTTCATTACATTATTTTTATTCGTAACTGTTCAAGCAAAGGCCTATAGCGGGATTGTCTTTTTCCCCGACACCGAAAGCCGGCCCAGTAACGAATCTTTTTCAGTTAAGGCTGAGGATCGTATTCCATTTTGTGTTAGTTTTTCAGATGCCGAGCACCCCTTTCTCGTAAAAATCAGAGATAGAATTGTTGGTTTTAAGGTTGTTATGGAAGATCAACAAGACCCGCCGCGGCGATTGGCTTTAGTAACCGGCCACCGCCATGCCAAAATGAAGCCCGATACACGAGGCTGTTTTAGAGGCGAATTTTTCGTGCCCAGTCATCAGGTGCCAGGTCTTTATCAAGTGGCTGATTTCTATGCCGTGCTCGATGATAATTCTTTTTATTCCCTGCGCGAATATCTTTTTTCTTTAAAACAGGTTGATGAATTAAACATTGAATCGTCAAGCCCAGATGCCGATCCGCCTAAACTCATGGGCTTAGGGATCTTTGGCCCCCCCACTCAATTTTACAAAAAAGCCACTCGTGAAACGATTGTGTTAAAACCTCGATTTTATGTGCAATTAGAAGATCAAGTGAGTGGGTTGTTTAAAGGCAGTCTGCGCGCCTTTTTTCAGATTAAGCTCAAGGGGCAGGTCGTTGATTTAATTGAGGTGCCATGTCGGCGCTATGCAACTCAAGGCAGATTTGTTTGTAAGCGGGCATTAAGAAATTTGTTAGAAGATTGGTATAACCAAGATATGGTGGTGGAGCTGGCATCGCTTGTGGTGGAAGACCGCGGGGGTAACATTTATAACATCGACATTTCAGAATATCTGGCCGGCTTTGATAAACCGCCGCTGGCTAAAATTCAATATACTAAGGGAGGGGAGCTAATTCCCCAAAAGGCTCGTTATTTGGCGCGGTATGTTAAAAAATATAAATATACCCATGGTTTAGAGCCCGAAACCCAAGAAGATCTAAAATAGTATACAGCTAGTATACTTCTCAACCCTTTTATACGATAATCAAAATATGGAGAAGCCTGATTTATTTGAATATGCTGATTATCGTGATTATTTAAGGGATATTTATCAGTATTTGAAAATCAGTTCAAAGGGAACATTTTCGTTTCGGGCCTTTGCCAAAAAGGCCCAAATGGGATCTCCTAATTATTTGAAATTAGTCATGGATGGTGAGCGGGAGCTTTCTGCCAAAACCATTCAGAAATTTGGGCGGGCGCTTAGCCTTAACAAAAATGAGCTGAGTTTTTTTGAAGCCCTGGTGTTTTTTTGCAAAAGCCACAATGAGTCAGAAAAGGAATTTTATTATAATAAATTAAAACGCTTCAAAAAATTTAAGTTGGCGCAAAATATTACCCTCGAACAACATGGTTACTTTTCAAAATGGTATATTCCCGTAATTCGCGAAATGGTTTTGTTAAAGGGGTTTAAGCCCGACGCCCAATGGATTGCCAAGCATTTAGACCCACCCATCAGCCCTAAAGAAGCCGAAACGGCTCTGGACACCTTGGTGAGTTTGGGTTTTTTGACTAAAAATGCGCATGGGAAATTTGAACAACAAGAGTTAACCTTGGCAACTTCAACGGAGGAGCAAAGTGTTCCTTTATGGAACTTTCATCGGGAAATGATCGTAAGGGCCCATCAAGCCTTGTATAAGCCCAATATTGAGCGTAACATTTCAGGTATGACCGCAGCGGTTAGCCTGGAGCAATTTGAAGAAGTTAAAAAGATGATCAATCAATTTTTTGTGCAAATTAACGATTATTTAGAAGAAAATAAGAGTACTGCCGAGTTAATCTGTCAGATTAATTTTCAGCAATTTAAGTTGACCAGATAGGGGGAAGTGTATGCGAACGTTTAAAAAAATGGCGATGTTACTGTTTGGAGTTTTCTTGTTAACCTCTTGCTTAAGTTCGACTCCCGACCAAACCTCTACCGATAGTGATTTTCAGGGCAACAAGGCCACCTTTGCCGGTAATACCGAATTACCTAAACCGGGCAAGATCATTGAAGAGCTGGAGTTTAGCCCTTTGACGCTTGCCATCAAAGAATTAGTTCAGGAATACGAACCCTATTTTGGCAAAGTGTGTTCGCACGATGATTCTATTCCCACTCAAGTCATTGCAGGTAATTTCGATCGTCGGGGAGAAGAAGAAAACGACCTCGTTTTGTCGAATTTCTTAAATTACGGTAATTATTTTAAGGCGATCTCTTTATACGATAAGAAAGATGAGTACTTGAGGCAAGAAGTCATCCCATTTAAAAAGAGTTTTGAAACCATCCAAGCAGAGTGTAAATTTCAAAGGATCGAGCTAGAACTACCCCATGAAAAAAAGGAGAGGTTTCTCTTTATGGCTTGTGATATTACCGGGGAGGTGAATGAGGCGTGTTATATACTCTTTAAAGCCGGTCAAATCATCGAATAAGGGCCTCTTGTACAGGCGATAGTACACACCTAAAAAATAAATGATTTTTTTACGTAACTTTTTCTAAACATGGTCGAGGAGATCCGCCAAACCTTAACCCAATTTTGGGGGGAACCATGTTGGCAAAAAAATCAGCTCGGTCTTTTATTATAACCTTAATTTTAATGGTCGTTACCGCCTGTGGTGGTAGTGATGCTAAATTTGAAGATCCAGCAGGAAAGACAATTGTTAAAACCCCTACAGAGCCTGTTGATCTTGGTTCTACGGTAACACCGAGCCCATCACCTACGCCGGTGGCTACGGTTGTTCCAACCCCAACCTCGGTGCCAACAATCGCAACACCTACCCCTACACCTGAAGTTTCCGAAATTGATGCAGACCAAGATGGTAGTAACGTGACCCGAGATTGTAATGATAATGATGCAAGTATTCATCCTAGGGCTGAGGATATCCCTGGCGATGGGATTGATCAAAATTGCAGTGGGGCCGATAATTATTTAGCCAAAGTAACTGAAAGGCGAGAATTCTTTTCTCCGGAAGACCCAAATTTAGGCGATGCCTTGTATCACGAAACTGTCTATGGAGAGGCGGATTTGATTCGGGAAGAGATATACTATAAAGATAAGGGCAAAATTTTATACACGGTCGAATATTTTTATGACGACCAAGGTTATTTAATCAAAAAGGTTTATTTTAATAAACAGGCGATCATATTAACGGAAGAAATCGAAAATAATGCCGAAGGTAAGAAAACTGTTTCTCGTCTCACGAATGGAGAAACAAACAAACTAGAAACCACTATTAAGTATCAATATAATCCCGATGGGACTTTGCGCCGAGAAATCAGAACCAACATGTTAACAGGTGAGATTGATTGGATTATCCAATATAGCTACAAAGATGGCTTATTAGATTCGAAAATTGCGACCTCAGAAGATGGGACATTGTTGGGAACAAGTGTCTACGAATATCGGGTTGGGGGTCTCCTTCAAATGGTGACCAATAAAAAAATCATGGAAGATGGTTCGACACAAGTCGAACAACAACGCTATACCTACAATAGTAATGACCAAGTGAGTATATTAGCCGTTTATCAAGATGGTAAAAGGTATTCGGTTTCGAGCTTTACTTATGAATTAGCGGAATAAAGCCCACCTAAACCTGTCCGGTGTGTAGACTCGCCAAATGGGGTATTTTGTCCTCAATTTTGAACAATTTACCCGCCCTGTTAAAAATAAGTTAAATGAAATCAATTAGTTATAGAGTTATGTTTGGCACGGTAAGTGCAAGCCCTTCTTAAGGGAACAAGTGTACCTTATGGGGGTTAGATGATCTTTCCAACCAATATCGGCATGTCGTTGCTGGGTTCTACCCTGGTGACGGGTGGCCCGGTGAATGATCCGGGCAAACCCACCATTTCCGACCCTTTGGTTTCAAATCCAGACGCATTTTCTTTTAATGAGATGGTGGCGGATGTGTTTGGGAGTTTGATGAGTTTTCAAATCCCAGCCATTTTTAAAGAAACAAATGATGACCTGCCTGCGAATCCGCGCGGGGCCCGGATTTTTAATTATTTGGATAAAACTGCGGTAATGTTGGGACAACTCGAGGCGGTCTTAGGCAAGCGCACACCGCAAGTGCCTTTGCAGTATGCGATTGGGGATTATGAGTTGGGTTTAAGGGAGCGGGTTAGAAAGTTGGGAAAAAATTTTGTTAAGGCCTTAGAGGATCCCAGTATTAATATCGCGAGGCTCGAATATGAGTATGCGCAATTGCAAGAAGGGGTTGGCCTTTTAATTGTATTTTCAAATTTAGATTTTGAATTTTTACATACCTATCGCGACCCTAAGACAAAACAGGAGATTTATATTCATAGGGTCGATGAGAGTGTGGGCTTAGATACACAATTTTACGAGGAATTAGTAGCGAGTTTAAGCGAGGATGGTTTTGTTGATTTTGAATATTTTACCGAGCGATTAAAAGAGCTGGGGGAATTTTGTGAAGTGGCGGGTTTGCGGAATCATTTGCGAGAGATGATGCTAGGTTTGTCATCGGTCGCGGTGCAAGAGGGTAGGGTGTTGCTGCGGTCACATTACGACCGGGAAAAGAGTTATTTTAGCGATGATATCAATGAAGATCTCCTGAACGGAGCCATATTGGTGAAGGCGCTGGAGGCTTATGAGAAAATAAGCCCTGAGGGGGCGATAGTTTTGGGGAGTTTGATTGATGGTTTGAGTCAAACCCGTGAAGAGTGGGTATTTTACCGAGCCTTTGATCCAGAATCTTTTCAAAGATTATTGGCGGCTGGCCACGAATTTAAAAATGAGCTCGAGGCAGCACAACTAGGTTTACAGTGGTTGCAGGGTTTTTTGGCTGATTGGATGGAGACACAAACTAGGCCCTTAACCGATTTTGTGGCTCGTGAGTTAGAGTATCAACAGGTTTTAAAATTATTGTCGGATCCACAAGCTGATCAAGCGCAGATAACCCAAACATTGAATGAAGAATTAGCCCGCGTGCGGGGAGAAATGGAAGTGATATGGGGAGATGAGCGATTAAGAGACTTAAAGGTAGCGCGGTTATTATTGGAAGGGCAATGGAATCAGTTTGCGTGGATGCATGCCGATAGCAGCGATTTGGTAACCGGTTTAGATAATTTGCGAGTGAAATATTTGGATGGGGGTGAGATTTTAGCAATTAAAAAGGTATTGCCGGCCAATTGTGGTGGGTTGGATGACGATTGCGATGGGATGGAAGAAAGCCTTAGCGAAGCAGACTTTATGCCTCGCAAAGTAACCATCCGTGCAGCAGGACAAGAAGCGGGGGTACTTTTAGAAGCAAAAAGACTTATTGCTGAAGGCAAATTCACCGAAGCTTTAACACATCTCAAAGTGGCCGGAGGGTTTATTACTCGCGCCAAGATGGCCATTCAAGTAGGTCAAGCGAAAAAAGATGGGATGATCGATGAGGCTAGGTTTGAGCAAGTGCAAAGGGTTTTTCAATTGCTGACCGATCGAGGAGAAGATGGAAATCCTGTCAGCCTCGCTTTAGATTTTAAACAAATTTTGGCAGAAGAAAAAAAATCGTTCGAATTAAAAGCAGGGGATTGGGATCGATTAAGTACTCAAGTAGCCGAGCATCAAACCGACATCAGAAACAAGCGCGATTATATTGGCAAGGCAGGCCACAGTGGGGAATTCAATCTTTTCTTTGGAGATTATTATGTCTCCACCACATCCTTTGATCGCTTGTTAGAGGGCTACGGTCAATTAGCCCGTGAAATTGAGCTCGCTAAAAATCTTCCCGAGGCTGAGCAAAAGGCAAAATTTTGGTTACTGCAAGAAAGGCTTTCGCATTTAAGTGCCAGCCCACTTATGGAACGAAGCCTGAATTTGCATGGGGACGTGGAGCAGCATAAAAATTTAGGCAATGAAATTGGAATAACCGTCGTTACGCTTGGCGCGGGGGCCATTGCCAATTTGGCAAAGATGGGGGTTGGCCTGTTGTTATTGCGGGCAAGATCAGCGGGGCTAGCCTTGGCATTTATCGGTGGGATGCGCAATGCCCGATGGTTGGTTAATTTTGGCGGGCTTGCTTTTAAAATCTTGGGCAATAGCCAGGTATTGCGTGGCACCGTGTTTACCAGTGAGGTGTTGAGTTTTGCCGCTAGTGAATATGTTTTGATGGAACTACTGCATGAGGCAACTGGCAACGAAGATTTTGCTGGGCATTGGGGTTGGGAGAAGTTGATTCTAACCGCTGGCACCTTAGGCTTTATTCACAAGGCCATGGCTCTTTATGAGCAGGTGATATTAAAACTTTTATTTAAAGCGGGATTGAGTCTTAAAAATCTGCCCTTGCTTGGGAAGATCCTTTATACCGCAGGTCGTTTGGGGACAGAATATGTGGCGTTTACGGCCTGGGATTTTATAAGTCAGGTTTATTTACTGGCTAAAGAAAATCAACTTGATTGGGAAAATCTACAAACCTCGGTATTTTCAGCCAAGGCCATGGCTCACCGCGCGGCCTTTTTGTGTGGGCTAAAATTAGGTGGGATTGTCAGCCAGCCCTTATTGAGCCCGCTTTACAAAGGTGTGGCTGCGAGTGTGCAGCGAGAGTTTGCAGGGAGGATTCAAAGTTTAAATAGCAGGCGAGTCGAGGCGGTTGATAAATTAAAAGGTCTTTATGAAGGTACAGCAGAGGAAGCAAACTCTCGACTTGATCGGGAGACGTTACCGCTTACCAAGGCATTAGATCTTGAGAATCTAAATCAAGAATTGGCCCGGCTGATCGTTGAAGAAAAGACCTTGTTGGGAGATTTAGCAGCCGTTGGATTATCGTCCTCTGAACTTCAAGCGAGGTCGGTATTGTTAGATGCAGCCCTAAAAGATTATGCGAATTTACCCAAAGAGCTAAAAGTTTTTGAAACGTTGTTTGATGCCCAAAAAGGATTTGGGATTCATTATGATCCCGAGACCCAAAGCCTAGTTTATCAAAAAGAAGATCACCGTGCCTTGATGACTTATTTGAGAGGGGTGGGTCGGGTTGCCAAACAACGGGGTGGAATCATCTATTTTCAATGCACCGGCGCCGATGGGGTGCCCGTGGGCCCTGAACTGCGGTTTGCGGTGGATCCCATGAGCTTGGTGGCGCATGAATTGCCAGGGGGTGAAGCTGGCAAAAATCTAAGGTCGGTGAAAATTGATGGGCAAAGGGCCTATGTTACCCAGGCGGAACCTGAAAAATTAGGGCCAGAAGCACTCAGGCAAGTCCAAATTTTGTTTCATGGGGTTAAACTTCTTTTCCAAAATATCGGGCGCAAATTAGCTGAAGGGGCTAATGAAATTGCTGATAGTTCCAGAACCAACATGCCGTTTGGTAATATTTTTGGTAAACTTTTCGATGCTGGCAAGCTCATGGTGACTCGTGCGGGCAGTGTCCTTTCCGGAAAATGGCGGGATATTAATCCGTATGAATTACTGAATTCAGCGAAGTTAGAAGTTGCAGAGGGGCAAGCGCTGATGGCCGAGGCTAGTAGAGTGGCGCCAAGTTTAGGCCGAGAGGCCCCTCGAACTTTAACAGACGCAGCTGATATTTTAAGAGCCATCGAAACCTTAGAAAGAAGTTTAGGGCCCGATTGTCAATGGTTTGTGCGTAAGTTGAAGGTGCTTCCTTTCCAAGAGCGAGCCAATTTATTGTTAGAGTTTGATCGTTCGCAAAGAAATATTGCCGAAGTTCGTGAGGCCATGCTTAAGGCCGAAAGTTTTGAACAGGTGGCCAATATTTTGCGTCGGCAATTGCAGCAACCAGTTTGGTTAAGGAGTGAGAAGGTACTGACTGCCCACGGGCAAGAAGATTTGGTTCGCTTTTTAGAGTATTTAGAAAGCTACGCCATGGTGGGCAATTTATCTGATATTGTTGCCTTCATCGATGATTTATCTCAACTGACTGAATTGGGGATTAACCAGGCCGTTCGCGGTATTATCCGAAGGCAGTTTGAAAATTACGAAGCGCGATTGCGAGAGCGACGCATTGTTCCTGTTACATTGTCTGCGGATTCTTTTACGGGATGGCGCGACCCGCGTTCCATTATTACAGCATGGGTGGGTTATAAAATGGCCTATGCCGCTATTGAAGGGCCTGATTTTGACAAACCTGAGGCAAGTCTGGTCGTGCCTGAGGTGCAAGGCGACGCAACGATTTATCGGCTTGATCCGGAATATGCTGCCTATGAAATCGGCCGGCGTTTAGAAGCGAAGATTCAACTAGACGATCCCTCCCTGCCGGAGATACAAGCCGACATTTATTTTGTAAATGGAAAATGGGTGATTAAAAATGTTGACCCCGACACCCCATTACGGATTAACGATGTGTTGCTGGCAAACGATGAGGTGATGGTCTTGCGCAATGGTGACAGGATTACCTTGGGTGAAACGGAATTTCGATTTGCCATCGAGGGAGTGGTGAGGGGCATTAGGGCAAAAGGCCCCGAAGCACAGTTGATCAAAACTTCACCCGAAAGTGCAGACTCCTCTGAGCGAAAAGGTGATTCTCAATTTAGGCCTTTGGCCAGCCGAGGGAGTAATTTAGAGAGCCCAGAGAATAATGCCTTTCAAAGAGGACGCATTGTTTCAGAAGTTTTTCCTAAAGTACTGCATCGTTTTGCCGAATTCGAAGGCAATGAAGCACTTCGAACAGAACATGTTGATGAATATAGTAAAGTCTTAGAACTTGTTACCAACTTTGCAAATGCTATCGCAGCCTCAGAAATTTATGATTTTTATATCTTCGATGATGGAACGGTTTCGATGGATGGAAAAATAGGGAAGTTGGAAGAGCAGGACGGTGGTGGTTTTATTTTTAAACCACAAGGCACTTCTAGCCCAGGGGAATGGGCTGTTTTAGCCAAGACCTTAGGGGATTTTAATCGATTGCCTCCCATGGGAGATTATGAAATCGACATCTATTTTGGTGGTAAGCGTTATCACGCTTTAGGTAATCATGGTGTCATGCAACTGGCTGTTGATGAACGAAATGCTGTGTATCAATTGCTAGGTGAAGGTGCAAGTTTAAGACTTTATGAATTTCGTGGACCAGCAGATTTACATTTGGTTCGAAAGCCTTCAGGTGACATCTATGCTTACTTTCAGGGGAGATTTTTTAGTAGCCCGTCCAATGAAATTAGCCCTGCCAAACTGGGTAACGAATCAGGATATTTTTTAAAGAAACATGGGGATGTGGCAGGCGTATTTGTGGATAGCTATGAAAACCCAAGACACCTTGATAAAGGCCAAGAATCGCTTTTGGAAGGGCCCCAACCTCTTGTGAAAACTCAAGCTGTTGTGATTGATCGGGGTAGTCCCCTTTTAACGGATCCTACGGGAACCTATTTGATTGATACAAAAGACGAGGTGTATCATCGCGCAGCCCATTTACCCGATGGGACTTTTGTTGAGGTTAATCTACAAAAACTTCTCCAGGCCGAAGAAGCCATCAAGTATGTGTTGATAGGGAACAAAATTTATTTTGTTCAAAAGGTATTGAGTCCCCACAGCCAACAATGGAAATTAACCCCCACTCAACTAGCACCTCAAGGATTGGGAAAAATTGTCAATCTCAATGCTCACGCTTCATCCTTTGATCTACATTACGTAATGCGTGACTATTTGCAATCTCCTTTCGGAGATGTGCCTAATATTCGGCTGATGGGCTATCAGGTTGTATTTACGGAGCATGGGATTGAACCACGTACTAGTTTTATTTATCAAGGGCAACGATGGGCCGTTCATCAGCAACTAAAATGGGGTGGTCAGACATTCAATGTGGCAAGCCCTTACGCCGATGGTGCTCTGGCTGAAATCGCCTTATTTAAGTACAACGATGATAGTGGATTTTACGAGCGCGTACAAAATGGCCATGTTCAGGGTCAAGGCCAGTTGGGTATGAATTTGGATCTTTGGGTTCAGCAAGGGCGCATTTGGGATTTTGAGCAAATAAAATCACAAATGGCCTCAGTTGAACAATGGTTTATGGCTCGGTGTATTGGTTGCGATCCTCAAACCATGGAATCGCAAAATTTAATGACCTTCGTAAGAGATGGAGATGGGTTGCGCCCAGCAACGACCCAAGAGATGCGTGATGCATTAGCAAGGCTCAAAGTAGCAACTCCAGCTTTGCCAAGTTTACAAGAGGCCCCGCTAGGTCCTTTAGAAGTCGCTCTTGTCCAAGCCTCTGTTGTATTTTCCAATCATCGCCCTTTATTTATTGCCAAAGCAAATGGAACTAACTTGGTTTCAGATAAGCCTCTTAAGATAGTGGAATACAAAGTTACCGAGGAGATCGATGGCAAAAAAATCGCTTGGGTTTATGCTGTCCCGGCTGCGGATGACCCGGTGGTGCAGGTCGCAGTAGCTGCAGGTTATTATATTCCCACAGTCAATGATATTGAAGCCTTTCATCGTAAATTACGCGCAAGTGTCCCTCCTCATGATGTCTCCGTTGTGAAGAGAATTATTTTGATGCCCGCCCACATGGGTGAAGCGACAAGGGCATTGGGGAGCTACTGTTATGCCGACGATAGAATGGTGGTTTCAGGGGCTAAGGCTGAAACCCAAGCCGACTGGTTGGCACAGGTTTTTGAATCAACACTCATTCATGAGGTGAGCGGGCATGGGCGAGAGCGTGGCAATCCTTACATTCGAAAGTTATTAGAGCTGATTACTGATCTCTCGGGTAAGACAGCCGACTATGGAATCATCAACTTTAGTGAATATTTCGCTGTGTGGCGGGAATTCTATGAACGAACTTATTTAGGATTGGCGTACCCCGATCAGTTTGGTTTTTTTGATTTTGTTGATGCTAATGCCAGAGCAGGTCGCACCTGGGCAGGGCCTACTGAGGGCGACACTTCAAGGCCCCAAGCCTTGGCAGGCTTAGCAGGTACCGATGGCTTCTTGGCCATCGCTGCAGGCTTTGATGCAATGGCAGAAGGGATCAAAGTTTTAGCAGGTGAAGTTCGTGAGACCGCCGACACCGTTGTGAGGGCCGCTAAGCAGGGCCTCACTTTCAAAGGCCCCTATAGATGATAGGGCAGGTGATGACCGTAGCCTTCGTGGCACGAACGATTTTATGGCCCTCTTGGGTGGGTTTGAACGCTTAAAGGCAGGCGTTAAAGCCTTTGTGGGTGAAGTCAAAAAAACAACCGGTGAAATTAGCCACCATAAAAATGATGTTGTGGGGGTGATGATTGCGGTGGGCGTGGGTTTGCTGACAGCGGTGGTTGTTGCAGTACGGGCTGTTGTAAGAAGTCGAAATTATCCAAGAGTGAATTCAGATTCACAATCAAGACCCATTGATACCCACTACTGTCCCAACGTTAACTGAATAAATTCAGTTGGTTAGAAATATTGTTCTCTGACAATTTGTAATCATCGCCCGCAAACAATTGCAGGATGTGGGTTTTCTCAAAAACGTTGATACTTAAAATCTGTAGAATTGTGT